>JBHADN010000182.1:0-4380 GCA_041855085.1 Catonella sp. | reverse complement strand
CACCTCTCGTGTGAGGTGGAAGTATCCCTTACCTTATCTATACACTCCATAGCGGTATTTACTGCCGTATCAAAGCCGATAGTATACTCCGTGCAGGCGATGTCATTGTCTATGGTGCCCGGAAGCGCTATGGTATTTATACCTCTTTCCGCAAGTCTTCCCGCTCCCTGAAAAGAGCCGTCACCTCCTATGACTACAACTCCGTCTATGCCGTGCTTGCGGCAAATTTCCGCACCCTTATCCTGATACTCGGCAGTTTTAAACTCAGGGCATCTCGCAGTATAAAGCACGGTTCCACCACGCTGTATAACATCAGATACAGATCTTGAGTTCATGTCTATGATGTCTTCATCAAGCAGTCCTGCATATCCTCTTCTGATACCTTTGACCTTTTTCCCTGCTGCAAGTGCAGTCCTGACAACTCCTCTTATGCAGGCATTCATGCCGGGAGCATCTCCTCCGCTTGTAAGAACTCCAATTGTACCTATTTCCTTAGCCATCTTTATACCTCCATGAAATTTAAAGGAACACCTAGTTGTAATTCTAATACAAATTCAACCCATATTCAAGAAATAATTTCACATCCGTTTCACGACCGTCCTTACATTGTCTTTCCCGTATAAACCGCACAGGGTTTCCAGCGTTTCGTCCGCATAGGATATTCCTTTTACCGCCGTTACCCTTTTCATCTGCCTTTCTTTTTTACAGTACAGAATTACCTCCGCATTTCCTTTGTTTGCAAGCAGAATGCCGTTCAACTCATCCTCTGCGGCTGCCAGCGTTTCCTTGTCCTCGAACTGAAGCCATACCTCGCGTCCCACTTCCTCAAAAGGAATTATCTTTGCGGCGATAAGCTTTGCGGCGCTCTCCTCCTCGATGCTCGCCTTGCCCGAGATAACATACTTCCGTCCTTCCTCCAAAATATCCCTGTATTTTTCAAAATCTCTCGGAAACACTATAATCTCTATATTGCCCGTCATGTCCAATAGGTTGATAAAAGCCATCCTCTGATTTTTTCTGGTAAGCTTTATGTTTATGCCTTCCGCAATGCCTGCTACCGTATAGAAATTATCCTGTACCACTCCTGTCCTGCCCTCCTCTTCATCGTAGGCAAAGTCCGCGGAATGTGCCGTAGCATTTGAGTCTACTATATCCTTGTAGTTCTCCAGCGGATGTCCGCTTATATAAATACCTATCATTTCTTTTTCGGCTGCCAGCAGGCTTTCCTTGTCGAACTCTCCAAGCTTCGGCATAGGTATTTCCAGCGAAGAAAGGCTCTCTTTAGGGGCTATGTCAAAAAGGCTGAGCTGTCCCGCCATTCTTCCATGTTTTTCATGAGCAACGGAGTCCATAATCTTCTCATAAACCGCCATTTTTTCACGCCTTGTGCCTGAAAGCGAGTCCAGCGCTCCCGACTTTATGAGCGCTTCCATCCCGCGCTTATTCAGCACACCTCCCGCAAGTCTTTCCACCAAATCGTAAAGGCTCTTATATACTCCTCTTTCCGCCCTGTTTGCCACTATTGCCTCCGTAACATTGCCGCCAAGCCCCTTTATAGCCGAAAGCCCGTAGCGTATACCCTCCTTTGTTACCGTGAAGCTTCCCTCTCCCTCGTTTATATCGGGCGGGAGTATGGATATTTCCATACGCTTACAGGTTTCTATGTATTCGGCAACCTTATCCGTACTTGAAATTATACTTGTAATAAGTGCCGCCATATATTCCTTAGGGTAATAATATTTAAGGTAGGCAGTCTGATAAGTTATAAAAGCATACGCCGCCGCATGTGAACGGTTAAATGCATAATTTGCAAAATCCAGCATTTTATCATATATTTTGTTGGCAACCGCCTCGGACACACCATTTGCAACACAGCCCTTTATGCCCTGCGCTTCATTTCCATATACAAAGCTTTCCCGCTCCTCCTTCATAACGGAGGCTTTTTTCTTTGACATGGCACGCCTGAGCAAGTCGCTTCTTCCATAGCTGTAGCCTGCAAGCTCTCTTACTATCTGCATTACCTGTTCCTGATACACTATACAGCCGTATGTCGGCTGTAGTATAGGCTTCAGTTGTTCGCAGTCATATACTATGTTTTCCGAATTTTTCTTGCCGGCTATGTAGTCGTCTATAAAGTCCATAGGTCCCGGGCGATACAGCGAAATGCCCGCTATAATATCCTCTATGTTGTCCGGCTTGAGCTTCTTCATAAATTCCGTCATTCCGCCGCTCTCAAGCTGAAAGACTCCCTCTGTCTTTCCTGCGCCTATCATATCATAGATATTTTTGTCATCCATATCTATCTTCTCTATGTCCACAGGAGGAAACCCCGATTTTTTTGCCGATTTGTTTATAAGCTCAAGCGCCTTCTCTATGACGGTAAGATTTCTAAGTCCCAGAAAATCCATCTTCAGCAATCCTAACTGCTCTATGGTTTCCATGGTATACTGTGTCGTTATTGCACCGTCGTTATTTGTTGAAACGGGAACATAATTATCCACCGCATTTTTACTTATTACAACTCCCGCCGCATGTACCGAGGTATGCCTCGGAAGTCCTTCAAGCCTTTTTGACAGGTCTATAAGCTTTCTTGCCCATTCATCCTCCTCGTAAAGCTTTTTAAGGTCAGGATTTATACCCAGAGCCCTCTCTATGGTCATCTTCATCTCATGGGGTATCATCTTTGCCACCTTGTCGCAAAACGCATAAGGCAAATCCAAAGCCCTGCCCACATCTCTTATGACCATTCTTGCCGCCATAGTACCGAAAGTAGCTATCTGTGCCACCCTCTCTCTGCCATACTTTTCAGTAACATAGTCTATGACCTCCTGCCTTCTGAGCACACAGAAATCTATATCCACATCCGGCATCGAAATTCTCTCGGGGTTTAAGAAACGCTCAAACAGCAGGTTGTATTTTATGGGATCTACACCTGTTATCCCCAGGCAGTACGATACAAGACTGCCTGCCGCCGATCCCCTGCCGGGACCTACCGCTATCCCGTTTTCTTTGGCAAAATTTATATAATCCCAGACTATGAGGAAGTAGTCTACAAAGCCCATGCTCTTTATGGTATCAAGTTCGTATTTCAGCCTCCGCCTCAGCTCCGTTTCCTCTTTCTCTTCCCTATCTGCATATCTTTTCCTGAAACCCTCGTCGCAAAGCATTTCCAGATAGTCTTCCGCCTTACCGCCCTCGGGCACGGGATACTCGGGAAGATGGTACTTGCCGAATTCTATCTCCACATTACACCTTTCGGCTATCTTTCCGGTGTTTTCTATCGCCTCCGGAATATAGCTGAAAAGTTCCGCCATCTCCTCGGGCGACTTTACATAAAACTGTCCTCCCTCGTAAACCATCCTGTCGGTGTCCGAAACTATTTTCTGAGTCTGTATACAGAGCAGCACATCATGTGCCTCTGCATCGTCGGCATAGATGTAATGGCAGTCATTGGTAGCTATAAGAGGTATGCCTGTTTCCAAGGACAGCCTCATAAGCCCCTGGTTTACAAACTTTTGTTCGTTATATCCATGGTCCTGAAGCTCTAAGAAGAAGTTGTTTTCTCCGAATATAGCCCTAAGCCTCTCCGCCTCTCTCTTTGCCCCTTCAAAATCTCCCTCTCTCAACTTTGAAGGTACTATGCCTGCAAGGCAGGCTGTAGAAGCTATAAGCCCCTCATGATACTCCTCCAGAAGCTCATAGTCTACTCTCGGCTTATAATAAAAGCCCTCTGTAAAGCCTCTTGAAACCAGCTTCATAAGGTTTTTATGTCCCGTGTCGTTCTCTGCAAGCAAAACAAGATGATTGTATCTTTTCGCGCTTTTCTCCGCACCTCTCTCAAACCTCGAGTCAGGAGCAACATAGACCTCGCAGCCTATAATAGGCTTTATTCCCTCCTCCTTACATGCTCTGTAAAAATCTATAACTCCATACATTACCCCGTGGTCGGTTATCGCACAGGCTGTCATTCCAAGCTCTTTTACTCTCTTTACCAGTTCTTTAATCTTACTTGAACCGTCTAAAAGGCTGAATTCCGTATGAAGATGAAGATTTGTAAAACCCATTCTTACCCTCTTTTCTATCTCAGTATCTCAACTTCCGTTTCTATGCTCCTCGGCTATACTGCTGATTTTATTAAGCCTGTGATTCACGCCTGATTTTCCTATCGGCTTGCTTAAAAGCTCCCCAAGTTCCTTTAAGGTCGCATCGGGATTTTCCATTCTTACTGAAGCCAACTCTCTAAGATTTTCCGGAAGTTTATCCAGCTTGTTCAATTTTTTCAGATAATAAATATCGTCAAGCTGTTTTGCCGCCGCCGAGGCTGTCTTTCTTATATTGGCGGTTTCACAGTTGACCTCCCTGTTTACATTGTTTTTGACT
>JBHADN010000181.1:0-4222 GCA_041855085.1 Catonella sp. | reverse complement strand
CGCCTCCTCCTCCGACATTCCGTTTTCCCTTGCAAATGCGGGCACATCAGCCCTCTTTGCTGTAAAGCATACTCCGTGCCTCTTACAAAGCCTCTTTACAAAATTTTCATCCCTGTAAGCCTCTTCTCCTCTTATTCCATGATTTACATGTACTGCAAATATATTTTCCGCCCCCACTATTTCCTTTAATACAAGCAGTAGGCAGACGGAATCAGCTCCCCCTGAAATTCCCGCAACAATCTTATCATTTTCCGCAATCAAGCCCCTTGCCGTCACAAACTCCTTAATCTTTTCTACTTCCTGCATGTTTCTCCTTTTATCAACAAGTAAAGGTCTGACTACCGTCTATGGTTGTCAGACCTCATTCATTTTCCGCCTCAAAAACTATTTCATTCTCGTAAGTAAGCCCGAACTTTTCTCTTGCCGTTTCCTCTATAAATCTCCTTGTTTTTATATCCACCTTCATCTCTTCAAGCTCTTCAGCTCTTCTCTGCTCGGCTTCAAGGGCAATTTCGGCATTCTTCTGCCGTACCATTGCCTTAGCAAGCTTCTCCTCCAGCATAAACTCATTTATCTTAGCTCCCGCCAAAACAAAAAGGGCAAATACCAAGCCCACAAACACACCAAATTTCCCGGTCTTTTTCCTCTTCTTTTTTCCCGCCATCAATCCATACTCCATACTGTTCTATAGCTGTATCCTTTGTTACTATTGTAGTATGAATGACTCATTTTGACAAGCCACTATATATAGACCGTCGGCTCAGATACTGCACAATTTAGGGAGTCTGCCCGATATCAGCTTACAAATTCATACATCTCTTTTGCGGCATCCTTTTTAACAGTTTCCGAAATTTCGGTAACTCTTACCTTTATCTGCTTATCGCCGAAACCTATGGTTATTATATCCCCGAGCTTTATTTCCGTTCCCGCCTTTGCAGGCTTGTCATTTACCGAAACTCTCCCCGCATCGCAGGCTGCCTTTGCTATCGTTCTGCGCTTTATAAGCCTCGACACCTTTATATACTTATCCAATCTCATGTTATCTACCAACCATTTCCAAAATTTAAACGCTTGCAGCACTCCGCACCGCAGCCGGTATTTGAAACACATTCCCTGCCGCTGCAAATCAAAAGGACTATCCGCTAAGACAGTCCCCTAATTATATTCAGCACGGTATTATTTAGAGTTTACAGCGTCCTTAAGAGCCTTACCTGCCTTAAATTTTGCAGCGTTTGACGCAGGAATCTTAATAGTTTTCTTTGTCTGTGGGTTTCTTCCCTCTCTAGCAGCTCTCTTAGATACCTCAAAAGTACCAAAACCTACTAACTGAACCTTGCCACCTTTCTTAAGTTCCTCGGTAACAACATCAACGAAAGCCTTAACAGCCTTCTCAGCCTCAACCTTCTTCAACTCTGTTTTCTCAGCGATAGCTGATACAAGTTCTGCCTTATTCATGGAAATAGTCCTCCTATTATTTTTCGGTGACAGGTACTTTTTCCCTCTCACTCTCAATGTATTTACAAAATATTTATAACCTTAATATGAGCGTTTGTCAAGTAATTTTAGCTTAAAACAAGCTATTTTTGAGGATATTTTAAAAATTTCGTCCTCTGTTTATCACTTTTGTCTTTTGTCTAATGTCTGCCGACGGACATTTTGTTTATATTTTCCCAATATATTTCAGCCCTGTAATTTTTCTCCCAACCCTCATATTTCCAGTTGAATCTCACTTTTGCACTTTCTCCCGTAAGTCCGAGCTTTTTGGAGTATCCGCCGAAAAACTTGGTTGCCAGAAAATTTTCCATATAAATCTTAGAGATAAGCTCCTCGTCAAGATAGTATCTGGCTTTGATTACGGGATCTATTCCTTCAAGCTGTTCTCGCGCCGTATTCCTTATCTCCTCCTCTTCCTCCGCAGATATCTCATATCCCTGCTTTCTTGCCTCGCTCACAACTATTTTCAGCCTTGCTATTTCCTCGGTTATAGCAATTTTCAGCAGCTCCAATGCCGGCTTTCCGTCTTTTTCCATATCCCAAAGCTCGGTTCCCGCCAATACCTCGTAGTCTTTCTTTGTAGCAAGCAGGTAAAATTCAAATTCCGGATAGTATACTGTAGCTTCTCCTACCTTCATTACAGGAATTTCCACGCTCGCTCCGCTTGCAACGGACTGTGCGGTATCCGTTGTTTCAGGCGCGGTATAGCTTCCGTTTCCCGTTTTCCTTATCTCGTACAGAAAGAAAGCTGCGGCAACCGCTATAAATATCAGCATAAAAAAACCTGCTTTTTTAACCATACTAATCCTCTTTTCTGAAAATCTGTCTGCAAGGCATGAGCTCCGCTACAAGCTTCATCAGAATTTTGAGCCTGTCCTCGGCCTTTATTCCTCCCTTTCCCTGTTCAAAGCGGTACTCAAAATAATTTTCCTTCCCTGTCCTCAGCCTGAGCCTGCCCTCGTTATTTGCCAGAACCTCTCCGACTCTGTCTATGTCAAAAACAATATCCTGAAAAATTTTAATTCTTATGACATCCGTTCCGCATTCTACTCTTGTAGCACCGAACCCGTTTGCAACCCTTCTGACAAATGATATATTTATCAGATTATCAACTTCTTTCGGCATTTCTCCATATCTGTCAATAATCTCGTCCTTGAGGTCGCTTAATTCTTCCTCTGTAGAAATATATGCCACTCTCTTGTACATCTCAAGCTTCGCCACTTCATTTCTTATATACTCTGCCGGAATGTAGGCGGAAATGTCGATATCAATCACGGTGTCGAATTCATCCGCCGCCACTTCCTCGCCCTTCAGCCTCCTTACCTCCTCGTTCAGCATTTTGCAGTAAAGGTCATATCCTACCGCTTCCATGTGTCCCGACTGGCTCTTGCCCAAGAGATTTCCCGCTCCTCTTATCTCCAGATCCCTCATAGCTATCTTAAAGCCCGAACCCAAGTCGGTAAACTCCTTTATAGCCGCAAGGCGCTTTTCGGCGATTTCCTTGAGCATCTTATCTCTCCTGTACATAAGGAAGGCAAAAGAAGTTCTTGAGCTTCTTCCTACTCTGCCTCTTAACTGATACAACTGCGAAAGCCCCATCTTGTCTGCATCATCTATGATTATGGTGTTTACATTCGATATGTCTATTCCCGTTTCTATGATTGTAGTAGAAATAAGCACATCTATGTTTCCGTCTATGAATTCCTGCATTATTTTCTCAAGCTCCCGCTCTCCCATCTGACCATGGGCGTAGGAAACTCTCGCATTCGGCACAAATTCGGCAGTTTTTGCAGCCCTGTCCTCTATTCCCTTTACTCTGTTAAAGACATAATATACCTGTCCTCCTCTTGCCACTTCTCTGTTTATCGCCTCTCTTATAATCTCGTCATCATGCTCGAGAACATAGGTTTGTATAGGTATCCTGTCTACCGGAGGCTCTTCAAGTACGGACATATCCCTTATGCCCGACAGGCTCATGTGCAGAGTTCTCGGAATCGGTGTGGCTGAAAGCGTAAGTACATCTATATTTTTTCTCAGCTTTTTTATCTTCTCCTTATGCGCCACGCCGAATCTCTGCTCCTCATCTATTATCAAAAGCCCCAGATCCTTATACTCTATGGCATCCGAAAGTATCTTGTGAGTGCCTATGACTATGTCTATCAGCCCCGCCTTCAACCTTTCCTTTATCTTTTTGGTTTCAGATGCAGATTTAAATCTTGAGAGAAATTCCACCGTTATCGGAAAGTTTTTCATTCTCCTTGTAAATGTGGAAAAATGCTGACCTGCAAGTATGGTTGTAGGAACCAACATAACTACCTGTTTGCCCTCCGTGACCGCCTTAAAGGCGGCTCTTATAGCCACTTCGGTCTTTCCGAATCCCACATCTCCACAGATCAGTCTGTCCATAATCCTTGTGCTTTCCATATCTCTTTTTACATCTTTTATCGCATTTAACTGATCCTCCGTTTCCTCGTACGGAAACATTTCCTCAAACTCCTGCTGCCATACCGTATCGCTTCCGTATACAAAACCCTGCTCCTTCTGCCTTCTTGCATAAAGCTCGACAAGGTCTTTAGCTATCTCTCCTATGGACTCGCGCACCCTTGCCTTGGTTTTTTTCCAGTTTGAGCTCCCTATCTTGTCTATACGCGGCTTAGCACCCTTTGCGCCCGAGTATTTTTGAAGTATGTCGAGGGAGGTGGTAGGCACATATATACTGCTGCCCTCT
>JBHADN010000180.1:0-4274 GCA_041855085.1 Catonella sp. | reverse complement strand
GTTACAAACGGAGATCAGACGGATACTGTCTATGACTTTATAAAAGAGGGAAGATGCTTCAATGCCGCCCTTATGACAAGAGAATTTGAGCCTGACGCGCCGAATTATACCCCGAGAATTTCCGGACTTATGGACATAACCGAGGGGAAATTCAGATTTAAGATTAGCATAATAAAGAGCAACGACGGCAGTCCCGACTGCTGTCAGAGGTATCTTTATGACTATGAGAATATTCCGGCGGGCGAGGCGAGGTTCATACATACCTACAAGGCGGATACGGAGCCGCTTCCAAGCTTTGAGGGAGAGCCTGCAAGAGTGGGTATTTCAGGCAATATAGACGAATTCAGCCGCAATGTCTGGGAAAGTCTTAATGATGACAACAAGGTTTCGCTTTTTGTAAGATTTATAGAGATAAAAACAGGTAAGTATGAAACAAGGATAATAAACAAGAACAAGTAAAGGAGAGGATGATGAACGAAATGGAACTTAAATACGGCTGTAATCCTAATCAGAAGCCAAGCAGAATTTTCATGGAAAATGGAACGGATTTGCCTGTTAAGGTGCTTTGCGGAAAACCCGGATATATAAATTTTCTGGATGCATTCAACGGAATACAGCTTGTTATGGAGTTAAAGCAGGCCACAGGACTTCCCGCGGCAACCAGTTTTAAGCATGTATCTCCTGCGGGAGCGGCGGTAGGAAAGCCGCTTACAGAGGATTTAAAGAAAGTGTACAGGGTTGAGGATATGGGAGAGTTAAGTCTGCTTGCCTCTGCCTATGCAAGGGCAAGAGGAGCGGACAGAATGTCCTCGTTCGGCGACTTCATAGCGCTCTCGGATATTTGTGATGCGGACACAGCCAACATAATAAAGAGAGAGGTGTCGGACGGTATAATAGCACCGGGCTATACCGAGGAGGCTCTGGAAATACTTAAGCAGAAGAAAAAGGGTAACTACAATATCATACAGTTTGACGAAAACTATAAGCCTGATCCTATAGAGAAGAAGCAGGTATTCGGAATCACATTTGAGCAGGGAAGAAATGAATTCAAGATAGAAGAGAAATTATTTGAAAACATAGTCAGCAAAAACAAAAATCTGACTGAAGATGCGGTTAGGGACCTTTTGGTTGCAATGATTACGCTTAAATACACCCAGTCCAATTCGGTGTGCTTTGCAAAGGACGGGCAGGCAATAGGCATAGGTGCGGGACAGCAGAGCCGTATACATTGTACCAGGCTTGCAGGAAGCAAGGCGGATATCTGGTGGCTAAGGCAGGCTGCCAAGGTGCTTAATCTTGAATTTTTAGAAAGTGTAGGCAGAGCGGACAGGGACAATGCAATAGACCTGTATGTCGGTGAAGAGAGCGAGGAGCTTTTGGCTGACGGAGTTTGGGAAAATATTTTTGCGAAAAAGCCTGAATTGTTTACAAGAGAGGAAAAGAAGGAGTGGCTGGCAAAAAATACGGATGTAGCCCTTGCTTCAGACGCGTTTTTCCCGTTCGGCGACAATATAGAGCGCGCCCGTAAGAGCGGTGTGAGATATATAGCCGAGCCGGGCGGCTCTATAAGAGATGACAATGTAATAGAGGTGTGCGACAAGTATGATATGGTATTAAGCTTCACGGGAGTCAGGCTGTTTCACCATTAAGCAGCCGTATTCTGCGGCGCAGCCAGCCTCCATGCAGATAGTATATTATGAGGGTGGACGAGGTAAGGAACCATGTCATAGGGTAGACAAGGAGTATGGTGTCGATAGTCCTGTGCATGGGTACGGCAAAAGTTATCCAGAGTATCCTTACCGCGCAGATGCTTACAGCCATAATTACAGTGGGGATGAGGGTATCTCCCGTTCCCCTTATTGCGCTTGCAAACACTTCAATCCCCACGGCAAAAAGATAGAACTGGCAGTAATGCCTGAACATATATACGCCGTTTTCTATTACGGCTTTGTCCGAGCTGAAAAGGGATAGGAGAGGTTCGCACCATATATAAAAGACAATGCTTAATAAGACCGCGGAAAGAGAAGTAAAAAGGGCAGTTATCCCTACACTTTTCTTGATGCGGTCGAAGTTTTTTGCTCCGAAGTTTTGACCTACAAAGGTGGTTACGGACAGCCCGAAAGCTCCTATTATCATCCAGAAAAAACTGTCTATTCTTGCAAATGCAGCCCAGGAGGCAACTACATCGGTTCCGAAAGAGTTTACGGAGGTCTGTACTATTACATTTGAAAAGGTAAACAGAGTTGACTGCAAGCCTGTGGGAAGCCCTATTTTAAGCATTTTAACAAGAGACTGTTTTTGAAAACCTATTTTTTTCAAATCCAGCTTATATACAAGCTCCGTCCTCATGAGCATTATGACCACAAGGGCTGCGCTTATGAACTGTGAGATAAGGGTAGCAAGACCCGCTCCGAAGATACCCATTTTCAATGAATAAACAAACAATACATCGAGGGCTATGTGGATTACGGTACATATTATAAGGACATAAAGAGGACTTTTGGAGTCGCCTACAGCCCTCAGAATGCCCGCGCCCATATTGTAAATAAGTATGGGTATGGCACCCATAAAATAAACTCTGAGGTAAAGTATCGCAGGCTCTCTTATATCTGCAGGAGTTCCCATAGCATCAAGCATCATCGGGGCAAAAACTATTCCTATTACCATAATGATTGCACCGCTTACTATGGAAAGAGCCATAGAGGTGTGCACCGAAGCGCTCAGGTTTTTGCCCTCGTCCGCGCCGTAAAACTGCGAAATAATTATGGTTGCGCCGGTTGAAAGCCCCATAAAAAAGCCTATAAGTATATTGATTATATAGCTGGTAGAGCCTATTGCTCCAAGAGCCTGTTTGCTCACAAACTGCCCTACAATAAGCGCATCCGCGGTACTGTAGAGCTGCTGGAAAAATGAGCCGAGCAGTATAGGAAAGAAAAATATAAGTATCTGCCTGTATATAGGTCCGGTCAGAATTGAATTTGTTCGGTTTCTAAGTGTTTTCATTGAGGTTACCATCGTGTACAGCGTAAATTTTTGTTATTTTTTTCAAAATAATTACGAGAGCCGGTACCAGGAAGAGATTTGCAGCTACCCAGGCGGCGGCATTTGCATAATAAATGGCATAAACTCCGAACCAGTTGATAGCAAAGAACGCCATAAGAATTCTCGCAATCATCTCCATAATACCTGCCGACATGGCAAAAAGACTGTAGCCAAGCCCCTGTATGGTGTTTCTGAGTACCACAAGGAGCCCGAGCAGCAGGTAAAACAGGGCATTTGCAAATATAAACTCATTAACATAGCCGAGAATGGTGCTTTCCTTGGAGTCTATAAAAAGCAGAGCTATCTGCCCGCCGAAAAAATACAGACAGGTAAATGCAAACACGGTGTATACAGCCATCGCAATAAGTGTCTGGGATATGCCCTTGTATATGCGCTTTATCTTCCTTGCACCGAGATTTTGTCCGCAGAAAGTGGCGGAGGCGGCTCCCAGAGATTCGTAAGCGGTAGCAAAAATCAGGGAAACTTTACCGCCCGCGCTGACTGCCGCTACATACACGGAGCCGAGGCTGTTTATGGCGGTTTGAAGTACGGTGGAGCCTATAGCGGTTATAGAATACTGAAGTCCCATAGGCACTCCCATCATGAGCAGCTTCTTCGAAAGCGGATATCTCAGCTTCCAGTCCTCTTTTTGTAAGGTTAATATGGAATAATTCTTTTTTATAAATATAAAGCAAAGTATGCAGGAAAGAAACTGCGATATATTGGTTGCAACCGCCGCTCCGAAAACTCCCATTTT
Source organism: Catonella sp. (assembly GCA_041855085.1). Lineage (GTDB taxonomy): Bacteria > Bacillota > Clostridia > Lachnospirales > Lachnospiraceae > Catonella. The sequence goes on along the minus strand of JBHADN010000180.1, from coordinate 475 downwards.
AAAAACTATGACAAAGAGGAGGTCGAGTGCTATATTTACAAAGGAAGAAAATATAAGGAAATAAAGAGGAGTTCTGGTATCTCCCAGAGCCCTCATTACGCCTGAGAAAAAGTTGTAAAACATAATGCCCAGTATTCCCGCGAAAATAGTAGCTATATATTCATAAGAACCTTGAAATATATCCTCAGGTGTTTTCATAAGTCTGAGGAAATCCTTGGCAAAAACTACTGTAATAACAGTTATAATACTACCTAAAATAAGCGAAAGAAGGGCGGCATTCGCCACATACTTTCTGAGTCTGTCAAAATCTTTTGCTCCGAAGCTCTGTGCAACAGGTATCATGAAGCCGTTGCAGACACCGATAATAAAGCCGAGCACAAGGAAGTTGATAGCACCTGTGCTTCCCACAGCGGCAAGTGCCTGTACTCCCACATATTTCCCGACTATTATGGAGTCCGCCATATTGTACATCTGC
>JBHADN010000179.1:0-2653 GCA_041855085.1 Catonella sp. | reverse complement strand
TTGATAAGGGATATTCTCCCAAAGACAATCAGATTGTAAGGGAAAACAACAAGGCACTTTACAGGGGCAAGGGCATAGCTCTGCTTAAACTCGGCAGATATGAGGAAGCTGTTTCTGAGTTTGAAAAAGCAATAGCTATAAAGGAATCGGAAGATTTGGACGAAGATATAAAGAAATATGCTGCGCTGGCTAAGATAAAGCTAGGAGATTATAATGGAGCGATATCCGTATACAATGACCTGCTGACTGTCAAAAATCCTGATGTTTCCTTATACGGCAAGCTGGCAAAGGCATATTCGGCAATGGGAAATACAGAAAAGGCGATAGAGAACTACAATCTTGCCATAGAGGCTGAACCGGATGTGTTTGAAGCATATTTCGGGAAGTACGAAATTTTATCTGAAGCCGGGGATGAGGCAGGAGCAAACGAGGTGCTTGAAAAGGCGGCAGGTATAAAGATAAAAAACGATTCGGACAGCTACAATTCGGGAGTGCTGGAGTACCTTAGAAAAAACTACGGCAAAGCCAAGGAGTATTTACATACCGCTTACAGCAAGAAGATTTATGAGAGCGCTTATTATCTGGGAAGGATAGCAATCTCGGAGGATAACTTTGAGGAGGCGAGGACATATTTTGAAAGCTATGCCGCAGATGCGGATAAGGTACAGCTTTCGGGCTGGTATGACGGTATGGCGGAGTGTGAGATACAGGCTGAAAACTACAAATCGGCACTTGATTATGTTTTGAAAGGGCTTACCTTGGAAGACATATCATTTATGAAAAAAATGATGTTTAAAAAGGTACAGCTATATGAAAAGCTTACGGACTATGACAATGCGTACAGGGCGGCACAGGAATATATGAAGCTGTATCCCGATGATGAAGATATGGCGAGGGAAGTGGTTTTTCTTTCTACGAGGAAGAGTAAATAGGAGGGCATGTGACGGAAACAGAAGAAAGAGCGGAGAAATTTATACTTGTCGGGGTGGAAACAGGCGGCGGCAGAATGAAAGAAAGTCTGGAAGAACTTGAAGAGCTGGTTAAGACGGCAGGAGGACTTACAGCGGCAAAGGTCATTCAAAATTTGGAGTCTGTGAACAAAGCCACCTATGTGGGAAAAGGCAAGATGGAAGAACTGAAGGAAATGGCGGAGGAGCTCGGGGCGGACGGAATAGTGTGTGACGATGAACTGTCGCCGTCACAGCTTGCAAATCTCAGAGATGGACTGGAACTTAAAGTGCTTGACAGAACCTTGGTTATACTCGATATCTTTGCGGCACATGCAAAGACAAATGAGGGGAAGCTTCAGGTAGAGATGGCTCAGTTGAAGTACCGTTCTTCAAGGCTTACAGGGCTTGGGAAGAATCTTTCAAGACTTGGAGGAGGAATAGGAACAAGAGGTCCGGGAGAGTCAAAGCTCGAGTCGGACAGAAGAGTTATACGAGAGAGGATAGGCATCCTCCGCAGAGAGATAGAAAGGCTTGAAAGCTCCAGAGATACATTGAGAAAGCACAGGATAGCGGAAGCAATACCGGTTGTTGCGGTCGTGGGATATACCAATGCAGGAAAGTCCACATTTTTGAATAAGGTAACGGGAGCGGATATTTTAGCTGAAAACAAGCTTTTTGCAACTCTTGATCCTACTACCAGAAGTCTTAAGATACCGGACGGAGAGGAAGTGCTTTTTACAGATACGGTAGGTTTCATAAGCAAGCTGCCGCACAATCTTATAGAAGCGTTTAAGAGTACGCTTGAAGAGGCAAAGTATGCGGATATTATACTGCATATTGCCGATGCCTCAAATCCCGAGGCGGAGGAGCAGATAAAGGTTGTTTATAAGACGCTCGAGGAGCTGGGAATAGTAGGTAAACCGGTCATAACCCTGTTAAATAAACAGGACATACTTTCAGAGGAGAGAATCATAAAAGATGTCAAAGCGGATGTAGTGCTTAAAGGCTCCGCAAAGACAGGGGACGGAATTGAAGACTTACTTAAAAAAATTTCAGAAATACTGCGTGAGAGCAAGGTATTTGTGGATACATTGCTTCCTTATTCGGAAACTTCAAAGATAGCCGTTATGAGAAAAAAAGGGCAGCTTTTGTCTGAAGAATATGAGGAAGAGGGCATAAGAGTAAAGGCTTACCTGCCGAAAGCGGTAGCAGGACAGCTCGGAGTGTAGAAAGGAATATTTTATGGAGAAAATGAATTTGAATTTTGCAGAAATAGGCTTTGGGTATATGAAGACAAGCCTGAGGTTCGTATCCGACTATAAGGACGGAGCATGGAGCGAAGGGGTGCTTACGGAGAATGAGAATATAGTCATGAACGAGTGTGCAGGGGTATTGCAGTATGCACAGACCTGCTTCGAGGGACTTAAGGCATATACCACCGAAGACGGCAGGATAGTTACCTTCAGACCTGACCTCAATGCGGAGCGTTTTGAGTCATCTTGCAGGAGAATGGAGATACCTGTGTATCCCAAGGAAAAATTTGTAGAAGCCGTACTGAAGGTGGTAAAGGCAAATGAAGCCTTTGTACCTCCGTTCGGAACGGGAGCAACCCTCTATATAAGACCTTATGCCTTCGGAATAAGCCCCGTTATAGGAGTTAAGCCTTCGGAAGAGTATCAGTTCAGAGTTTTTACAACTCCGGT
>JBHADN010000178.1:0-4360 GCA_041855085.1 Catonella sp. | reverse complement strand
TTTATAATCAAAGCGAAGCGGAAAGCCTCCCCATTTCAAATAGTTAGTAAAAAGCTCCTCACTCCATTCCATTTTGTTTAGCTCATAGTATTGTTTCATTTCATAAAATGAAAATGGCAATATTTCAAACTCCACTGTTCTTCCGGTTAAAAGGCTGGAAAGTTCACCTGACAAAAGTGTTGAATTGCTTCCTGTAACAAAAAGGGATACATTAAGGGTAGCACGAAAAGAAGCCAGTGCCTTTTCAAAGTTTTCTACATGCTGTACCTCATCTAAAAATACATAATATTTCCCATCATTTGAAATCCTGCTTTTAATTTCTTTATTCAAATCCGATGCATTTACTATATAATCAAAGTCCATATCTTCCAGATTAAGGTAAATTATTTTATCTTCTGCTATCCCATTTTCAAGCAGCTCATCTTTTATCGTATCTAAAAGCATAGATTTACCGGCCCTCCTTACTCCGGTTATTACCTTTATAATGTCCGAATCATAATATGGGCGAATCTGTTCAAGATATGTTTCTCTTACTAATCTCATAATGTGCACCTCCTACTTGCACATTATAGTATATTTTGATAGTTTGTGCAAGATACCTTGCACAAACTGATATTTTATTATTGTTTATGTAAGTATACCTTGCACACACTTCGCGCGCGAGTGGTGCCGCAAGGCAAACTTCCCTACCGCGAGCTGCGCATCCCTCGGAGAGATTTTTATTTAATAGGGAATTTCGGAGAAATTTCCTATTAAATAAAAAAAGACAGAAGCCTCTGCCTCTGCCCTTAATATCACAATTTTACTTATCTCTCCAGATTATTCTGCCCTTAGTCAAATCATAAGGGGACATCTCAAGTGTTACCTTATCTCCCGGCAATATGCGGATGAAGTTCATCCTTAATTTACCGCTTATGTGTGCAAGCACCTTGTGACCGTTTTCAAGCTCCACCTGAAACATGGCATTTGGAAGCTTTTCTACAACTGTTCCCTCAATTTCAAGTACATCTGCCTTAGACATTTATCTCCTTTCTGACACTATCTGCGTCAACACCTCTCTTATAATGCTCTTAACTCTAAATCTTAACAGTAAACCCAGGCAATAATTACCTTTACAAGGTCAGTATTTCAGGCTCTCCGGCCGTTATCAAAATCGTGTTTTCATAATGTGCCGAGAAGGAAGAATCCGCTGTATACACAGTCCAGCCGTCCTCTCCCCATTCAACCTCAAAATCCCCCATGTTTACCATAGGCTCTACTGCAAAGGTCATATTTCGCCTGATTTTAATACCCTGTTTTTTCTGCCTGAAATTATATATATCCGGAGCTTCGTGAAGCTCTCTGCCTATACCATGCCCCGCCAAGTCCCTTACCACAGAATATCCGTTGCTTTCCACATGGCGCTGTACTGCCGACGATATATCGTTTATATAATTTCCTTCCCTTGCCTTTTCTATCCCCTTAAAGAAACTCTCCCTTGTAACCTCGATAAGCCTCTCAAGCTCCGGCAAAATACTGCCTACAGGCAAGGTTCTGGCTGCATCGGCATGAAATCCCTCATACATAAGCCCTGCATCGAGGCTCACTATATCTCCCTCTTCTAAAAAGTGATTTTTATCCGGTATGCCATGCACAACCTGGTCGTTTACAGATACACATATAGAAGCAGGAAAGCCGTTATACCCTAAGAAAGACGGAATCCCTCCGGATTTTCTTATGAGTTCCTCCCCTTTCTTATCTACCTCATAGGTTGAAAGTCCCGGCTTTACATAGACCTCAAGCTCACTGAGAACATAAGCAAGACGCTTTCCCGCCTCCCTCATAATTCTTATTTCACTCTCCGTCTTTATACTGACTCCCATATCCTCTCCATTTCTCTTAACAGACTAAGTCACAGCCTTTCCGTAAACAGGTCAATTTAATTAAAAATCGTCTTAACTTTCAAGTATTTTACAAATGTCCTCAAACACCTCTCCCATAGGCTTAGTTCCGTCCACTTCTTTATACACACCCTTATTCTTATAATACTCCTCAAGAGGCTCTGTCTGTGTATGATATACCTCAAGCCTTTTCTTTACCGTTTCAGGCATATCGTCCGGTCTTTGTATGAGGCTGTTTTCACATTTGTCACAAACTCCTTCAACCTTGGAATTGTTGTGAACAAGATGATAGGTTTCTCCGCAGTTAGGACAGGTTCTCCTGCCTGACATTCTGTTTACTATATTTTCGTCCGGAACCACAACATTTACTGCATAGTCTATCTTTTCGCCAAGCTTTGAAAGTGCTTCATCCAAAACCTCAGCCTGAGGTATGGTTCTTGGATAACCGTCCAAAACATAGCCCGCCTTGCAGTCATCCTTTGCCACCCTGTCTAAAAGAATGCTGACTGTGAGCTCATCCGGCACAAGCTGTCCCTTATCCATATATTCCTTAGCCTGTCTTCCAAGCTCGGTGTTGTTTTTGATATTGTATCTGAATATATCCCCGGTGGATATATGTGGGAAACCGTATTTCTCGGCAATTTTTATTGCCTGTGTACCTTTTCCCGCTCCGGGAGCGCCAAGCATTATTATCTTCATTTAGACCTCCTGTTTTTCAAAATTTGCTTCTACAGCCGTATCTGCCTTACACGGCTTATCATACAGCCGGAAGCGTTGTCTGATTGAGCAAAAGCTGTAGCTGACTATAACATTTCTCTGTCATAACCTGCTACAGCTCTATTTTAATTTGCCTATTTAATCATTCAAAAAACCTTTGTAATGTCTTTCAAGCATCATTGCCTCAATCTGCTTCATCGTTTCAAGTATTACACCTACAACGATTATAAGAGATGTTCCTCCAAAAGACACATTTACTCCAAATACTCCTGCAAATATTATCGGAATAACAGCTGCAATCGTCAGACCGCAAGCGCCTATAAATATAATACTGTTAAGCACTCTGGTAAGATAATCGCTGGTTGGGCGTCCCGGCCTTATGCCCGGTATAAATCCTCCCTGCTTCTTCATATTATTTGCAATTTCAAGAGGGTTAAATGTAATTGAGGTATAGAAGTAAGCAAAAAACAATATCATTGCTATGTAAAGTACAAGTCCCAATGTGTATTTTGCTTCTCCAAAGCTGCTGAAATTACACCAAGCGCCCTGATTTAACACCTTCAAAATCTTCTGTAAAAGTGTTGCACCCGCACCGCTCTGAGGCTCAATTCCAAAAAACCTACAAATAATAATAGGTGTCTGAAGTATAGAGCTTGCGAAGATTACAGGCATAACACCTGCGGTATTTACCTTAAGCGGAATGTTCGAGCCGCTTCCTCCTACAAGCCTTCTTCCCTGAAGTTTCTGTGCATACTGCACAGGTATCTTTCTAACTGAATCATTTAATATAATAATGTAAACCACAAGAGCAACTATAACACCCACAATAAGTATTGCCGCTATTACCTTGTTTATTACAGTAGTTCCGCCAACCACATAGGTCTTGAAAAGATTTATCACATCAGCAGGCGCTCTTGAAATTATGTTTACAAGAAGTATGATGGAAATACCGTTTCCAACGCCCTTATCCGTAATTTTTTCTCCAATCCACATAAGGAAAGCCGAACCCGCTGTAAGAGTAAGGGTTATTACTATTACAGACATAACCGAATATTCGGTAAGATATCCCGAACGCCCGAAGCCGATTGCCATAGCCACACTCTCTACAAGAGCAAGCCCTACCGTAAGATAACGCGTAGCCGAAGCAATCTTCTTTCTGCCGTCCTCTCCCTCTTTCTGTATCTCCTCAAGCTTAGGAATAGCTATTGTGAGGAGCTGCATAATAATGGAAGATGTAATATATGGTGTTATACTAAGTGCAAAAATTGATAACTGTTCAAATGATCCACCGGTAATGGCATTCAAAAAGTCCAACTGGGTAATCTGGGCTAAGAACCCTGATATCTGCTCACGGTCTATTCCCGGAATGGGAAACTGTGAACCAAGTCTGACTACTGCAAGACAAAGAAGAGTAAACAAAAGTTTCTCTCTTACATCCTTTACCTTAAGAGCATTACGAATCGCTTTTATCATTAGATCACCTCAGCATTCCCGCCAAGATTTTTAATCTTTTCTTCTGCCGAAGCACTGTAAGCGTTTACTTTAACTGAAAGCTTCTTGGTTAACTCTCCGTTTCCAAGGATTTTAACGCCATCACACACTTTCTTAATTACACCCGCATCAAGGAGAGCCTGAATTGTTACTTCAGTTCCATCTTCAAAAAGGTTAAGATCAGATACATTGATAGCCACGATTTCTTTGGAATTTCTGTTAACAAAGCCTCTCTTAGGGATTCTTCTGTAAAGCGGCATCTGTCCGCCTTC
>JBHADN010000177.1:0-3706 GCA_041855085.1 Catonella sp. | reverse complement strand
ATAAACATCTCATAAATTCTGAGAGTATCCGCGCCGTAATCTCTTACTATATCGCTCGGATTTACAACAAACTCAGGAAAACGCTTACCCATTTTTATGCCGTTTGTGCCGAGTATCATTCCCTGATGCACAAGCTTTTTAAACGGCTCTTTGACCGGGGAAATGCCTTCATTATAAAGAAATCTGTTCCAAATCCTTGAATACATAAGATGTCCGACCGCATGTTCCGGCCCTCCTATATAAAGGTCGACCGGAAGCCAATGCTTAAGAAGCTCCTTATCCGCAAGTTCCTTGTCGTTCTTAGGATCTATATACCTCATGTAGTACCATGAGCTTCCTGCGCTGCCCGGCATAGTGGAGGTTTCTCTCCTGCCCTTTATTCCGTTGCTGTCATATATTTTCCATTCCTCGGCATTTTCCAGCGGAGCCTTGCCTCCCTTGCCTTTGTAATCTGCAAGTTCCGGAAGCACGAGAGGAAGTTCCTCATCTTTAAGCAGCACTATTTCGTCGTTTTCGGTATGCACTACCGGAATAGGCTCTCCCCAGTACCTCTGCCTTGCAAATATCCACTCTCTGAAATGATAATTTACTTTTTTTCTTGCCACTCCGAGCTTCTCGAGTTTTTCAGTAATGGCATCTTTTGCCTCTTCCACGGTAAGTCCGTTAAATTCCTCCGAATTCATAAGCTTACAGCCCTTGCCGAGATATTCTCCCTTTTCAAAAGCTTTCTCGCTCACATCTCCGCCGTCTATAACCTGTATTCTCGGAATATTATGCACCTCGGAATACTCAAAATCCCTCTGGTCATGACTTGGAACCGCCATAACCGCACCCGTTCCGTAGCTTGCCAGTACGAAATCTCCTATGTATACGGGTACTTCCTTGCCGTTTGCGGGATTTACGGCATATATTCCCTCCAGCACACAGCCGGACTTCGTCTTGTTGAGTTCCGTTCTGTCCATGTCATTTTTCTTGAGAGTTTCAGCTATATAAGCTTCTACCGCCTCTTTATTTTTTATACGAGGCATAAGCTCCTTAACTATATCTCCGTCAGGAGCGAGTACCATAAAGGTAATACCGTAGATAGTTTCAATACAGGTCGTGTATATGGAAAATTTTCCGCCGCCCTTTATATCAAAATCCACCTCAACGCCCTCACTCCTGCCTATCCAGTTTCTCTGCATTTCCTTTGTGGACTCAGGCCAGTCTATCTCATTAAGCCCCTCAAGCAGTTCCTCGGCAAAAGCCGCCTGGTCTATAACCCACTGCTTCATGTTCTTTCTTATAACAGGATATCCGCCTCGCTCACTCTTTCCGTCTATTACCTCATCGTTTGAAAGCACCGTGCCCAGCTCCTCGCACCAGTTGACAGGCATATCCGTATATTTGGCATAGCCCTTTTCATAAAGCTTTTTAAATATCCATTGCGTCCACTTGTAGTAATCCTTGTCGGAGGTCGCAAGAAGTTTTGACCAGTCGTAATCAAATCCCAGTTCTTTAAGCTGGTTTGTAAATGTCTTTATATTCTCTTCCGTAAAGCCGTTGGGGTGGTTGCCCGTGCTTACCGCATATTGCTCGGCAGGAAGTCCGAAAGAGTCATATCCCATAGGATGAAGCACGTTGTAGCCCTGCATCCTCTTCATTCTTGAAACTATATCCGTAGCCGTATAGCCCTCCGGATGTCCGGCATGAAGCCCTACTCCCGACGGATACGGAAACATGTCCAGTGCATAAAATTTCGGTTTTGAAAAATCCCGCACATCTGTCTTGAAGGTTTCGTTTTCCTCCCAATATTTCTGCCACTTAGGCTCTATTTCATTCGGATTGTACTGTTTTCTTTCTGCATTGTCTGACATTTTAATTCTCCTTCATGTTTCATATTATCGCCCTGATTCGGGTTTATTGTTCGCCTTCCTGCTTGCCTGCCTTACCTACAAACATACTTATAAGGTCATTGGTCTTTTTTCCTACCTTATTCTTTTCTCTCTGCTTCTTCGCAACGAACTTTTCAATAGCCTCCGCTCCCTCCGTAATGGTACAGCCCACCAGATTTACTTTTTCACTCTGGTCCACTACCCTTACTATGTCCGCTTTAAGCGTATGCAGGGTAAATTCGTAGTCCTCTCTCTGTTCATTGTATTTTTCCGTATTGAACTGGATTTCCACAGCATCGCCCACATTTACTTCCTGGTCCTTTTTTATTATAAGTCCTATCCCCGTACTGCTTAAGTCTTTTATCATTGCGTCGTGCTGACCTCTTGAACCTCTGAGAGCTATGTGACAGTACTGACCGAGCCACACTCTGAAGTTGTTTCTTCTGTTAAATCTGCGTCCCGGCTCTGCACACCTTAGGATATGCGCAGTACCGTAAATCGGAAGAGTTATCCTTTCCACCGTCACATTTTCAAACAGATAAGGCTTTTCCCTATAATTCCCTATGAAATAGTAGTTAATTCCTTCCGCATCAAACCTGACCAGCCTGTCATCAACTTTTATAGGCTCAACCAAAACAAAACCCTCCGGGAGAGTTTTTAAAAATTCCATGTCCTCCGTTTCCGTAACTTCAAGTACAGCAGTTTCAAATTTATAAGACTGCGTATGTCTTCTAGCAGTCATAATAATAATAGACCCCGGTACTAAGCCTGTCAGAGCAAGAGTTTCCATTTTTTCATCCTTTCAAAACTTTTAACACTAACCTATTATACTAATTAAAAACAAATGTGTCTATATTTTAAATAAACAGAGGGTAATATGACAATCAGCCACATGTTATTATTGGTTCACGCTATAAATGCCACCAAATATAGTTTATACCTATTAAACCGCTCCCCGATTGCAGTTTTACCTGAAAAATGTTATCCTTGTATGGGATTGATATCCTCAAAAATACATAAGATGGAGCATTATTATGACAAAGGAAGAAATTGGAGATTTGTTTAAAAGGGGAGTAGACTGCTCCCAGATGGTAGTTGAAAAATTCTCCGACGAGCTCGGCATACCTAGAGAAGAAGCCTTCAAGGCGGCGGCAGCTTTCGGCGGAGGTCTGGGAATAGGTGAAACCTGCGGTGCGGTTGTCGGCGCTATGATTGTTTTGGGCTTAAAATACGGCAATACAGGTGCAGACCAGCTTGAACAAAAAAATATACTGAACGCAAAGCGCAGCGAATTCATAGAAAAATTCAAGGCAAAGCACAAATCCTGCTCCTGCAGGGAACTGCTCGGCTATGACTTTTCCAAGGAAGATGAGGTTGCAAAAATATTTGAAGAAAATCTTCTTTTTGATTTCTGCCCGAATGTAGTTCAGGCTGCTATTGATGTATTGGATGAAATGGAAAAATAATGTTTTAGGAGGTTTATTTATGGAAAATTATTATGTTGCCGAGGATTTGGAGAAATTCGGCTCGCTTGCGGACGAAACGCCTAAGAGCAATATGGGAAACAAGTTCTTTGAATACTACAGCTCCGTTTTTGCAGAGGGCGAGCTTACCGCAAGAGAAAAATCTCTTATAGCCCTCGCGGTAGCACATACCGTACAATGTCCGTACTGTATAGACTCCTTTACCAACGACTGCCTTAACAAAGGAGTAAACAAGGAGCAAATAATGGAGGCTATACATGTAGCCGTAGCCATACGGGGCGGTGCATCATTTGTACACGGAGTACAGGCAAAAAATATCATAGATAAGCTTGAGTTTTAATTAAAGCT
>JBHADN010000176.1:0-5839 GCA_041855085.1 Catonella sp. | reverse complement strand
GGCAGTATATATAGTCTTTGCCGTTACCGTATACATATTCGGAAATATAGGTCTTAAGACGGAGCTTGTCCGATACGCGATGGGGTTTGCAAAGGTAGAAAAGGCAAGACTTAAGGAGATGGAAGTTCCTTATGTAATTACAGATACCAAGGGGAATATAAACTGGTGTAATGATGCTTTCTCCGATATCGCAAACTCGGACAATGTTGAGAGAAAGTCGATTTTTGACATATTTCCGGAGCTTACGAATTCGCTTGCCGACATCGGAAATGACGACAGAGAGGAGTTTGTAAGAAAGGGAGATAATGAATACAGAGTTGTCATAAGAAAGTCCATGAATGAGGACATAATAGAGAAGTCCGGAGCGGGCGACAGACTCGGAGCGGGTGTTTCCGTATTTTTCTATGATGTTACGGAGATAAATGAGCTGCTGCAAAAGAAAAAAGACAATCAGATGATAGTAGGGCTGCTTTACATAGATAACTATGAGGAAGCGGTGGAAAGTATAGATGAAGTCAGAGGTTCTTTGCTTTCCGCATTGATTGATAGAAAAATAACAAAGTTTATGCAAAGCATTGACGCGGTCATGCGTAAGCTGGAAAAGGATAAATACATAGTAATATTCAAGAACAAATACCTTGACCGGCTTAAGAAGGACAGATTTTCGCTGCTTGATGAAGTAAAGGGAGTGAATATAGGCAATGACCTTGTTGTTACGCTTTCTATGGGAATAGGAATTGCAGAGGAGTCATATACCCAGTCCTTTGACTTTGCAAGAGCGGCTATAGATATGGCTCTGGGCAGAGGCGGAGATCAGGTTGTTATAAAGGAAAAGGATAATATAGGGTACTACGGCGGAAAAAGCCAGAGAACGGAAAAGACCACAAGAGTAAAGGCAAGAGTAAAGGCTCATGCCCTCGGAGAACTGATAGAGGCAACGGAAAGCGTGCTTATAATGGGGCATAAGATGAGCGATGTGGATGCGGTAGGTGCAGCCATAGGAGTTTATCGTATCTGCAAGACATTTAATAAAAAGGCGCACATAGTAATAAATGATATCTCCACATCGGTAGCTCCTATCATAAAAAGAATGGAGGCTGCCGCAGAAAACGGGGAAAGCATCTTTATTACGGGAGATAAGGCGCTGGCTATGGCGGACAAGGATACCATGCTTATGGTGGTCGATGTAAACCGTAGGAGCTATGTGGAATGCGAGGAGCTTCTGGGCAAGGTAAATACTATAGTTCTGCTTGACCACCACAGACAGGGAGCGGATGTGATAAGCAACGCAGTCCTTTCGTACATAGAGCCGTATGCATCCTCATCCTGTGAGATGGTTGCGGAAATATTGCAGTACATCGATGCGGAGGTCAAGATAACGCCTGTAGAGGCGGATGCAATGTATTCCGGCATAATGATTGACACGAACAATTTCCTTACAAAGACGGGCGTAAGAACATTTGAGGCGGCTGCATTTTTAAGGAGAAACGGTGCGGATGTAACGAGAATAAGAAAAGCATTCAGAACCGAGATGGACGAGTTTAAGTTCAAGGCAAAGGCGGTAAGCACCGCAGAGGTATACAGAGAGTTTTTCGCCTTTGCGGAATGTACGGACAGCGATGCAAAGAGCCCTACCATACTGGGGGCACAGGTGGCTAATGAGCTTATGGGAATTTCCAATGTAAAGGCGTCTTTCGTATGTACTCTTTACAACAAAAAAATATATATATCGGCAAGGTCGATTGATGAACTGAATGTTCAGTTGGTTATGGAGAAGCTTGGTGGCGGCGGTCATATGTCGGTTGCAGGCGCTCAGCTTGAAAACATTACAATTGAGGAAGCAAAGGAAAGAGTCAAGGCTGTGCTTGACTCGATGATGGCATCAGGAGAGATTGCATTTTAGGGAGGATTTTATGAAGGTTATATTACTTGAAGATGTAAAAAAACTCGGCAAAAAGGGAGAGCTGATTGAAGCGAATGACGGATATGCAAGGAATTTCCTTATACCTAAGAAACTCGGTGTGGAGGCTACACCTAAAAACCTGAATGATCTCAGACAGCAGAAGCTTACTGAAGAAAAAAGGCAGGCTGAAATACTTGAAGAAGCGCAGAAGATGGCTGAAGCATTTAAGGGAAAGGTAGTAAAGCTTTCTATAAGGGTAGGAAAAGAAGGCAAGGTATTCGGGCAGATATCTACAAAGGAAATAGCGGATGAGGCAAAAAAGCAGTTAGGGCTTGATGTAGATAAAAAGAAGATGGTAAGCGAGGCGATAAAGGCTGCCGGAACTTATAAAATACCGGTAAAACTTCATCCTAAGGTAACCGGAGAGCTTGCCGTAGAGGTAACAGAAGAGGTGTAAAATGGCAGAAGAAGAGCTTATAAAAAGAACCCCTCCCCATAGCAAGTCTGCGGAGCAGTCTGTAATAGGCTCTATGCTTATGGCGCCTGAAACGGTGGTGTCTGTTGCGGAAATGATTACAGCGGACGACTTTTTTGACAAAAGATATGGAGTAATATTTTCCGCTGTTTTAGAGCTTGAAAAAGAGGGAAAACCGATTGACGCGGTTACGGTTGAAGATAAAATAAAAGAAATGGATACTCCGCTCGGCTCGGTAGGTATGGAGGTCATAAGCGAGATTGTTATGGCGGTACCTACATCTGCAAATGCGCTGCACTATGCAGAGATAGTATATAAAAATGCTATGCTCAGAAGGCTTATACAGATTACGGAGGACATATCCAAAAGCTGTTACTCCGGCGATATGGGACTGGAGGAGGTTTTTCAGCTTACCGAGAAAAAGGTGTTCGACCTTCTTTCAAAGCGCAACACCACGGGAATAACGGACATAAAGCAGATAATACTTTCGGTTATTGAAAGGGTAGAGGCTGCGTCCAAGACTACAGGTACGGTAACAGGCATACCTACAGGCTTTTATGACCTGGACTACAAGCTTGCAGGACTTCAAAAGTCCGACCTTATACTTATAGCTGCCCGTCCGTCTATGGGAAAAACAGCTTTTGTACTGAATATCGCGGAGTATGTAGCGGTAAAAAAAGATATTCCGACCGTGATATTTTCTCTGGAAATGTCAAAGGAGCAGCTTGTACAGCGTATTTTATCTATGAATTCGAGGGTGGATTCGCAGAAGTTGAGAACCGGAGAGCTTTCAGATGAGGACTGGACTGATTTTATAGACAGCGCAAGGCTGATAGGAGGAACAAAGCTTGTCATAGACGATACTTCGGAGATATCTGTTGCCGAGCTGAGGAGCAAATGCAGGAAACTGAAGCTCGAAAGAGGGCTGGGCCTGGTAATAATAGACTATATACAGCTTATGTCGGGAAGTAAACGCTCCGAGTCGAGGCAGCAGGAGATTTCAGAGATATCCCGTTCTCTAAAGGCATTGGCGAGAGAGATAAATGCGCCGATTATTGCGCTTTCACAGCTTTCCAGAAGAGTGGAGCAGAGGGATGACAAAAGACCTATGCTTTCGGACCTTCGTGAGTCGGGAGCGATAGAGCAGGATGCGGATGTGGTTATGTTTATTTACAGGGACGATTATTACAATAAGGACTCCGAAGAGGCGGGGATAAGCGAAATAATCATAGGAAAGCAGAGAAACGGCCCTATAGGTACAGTTAAGCTCGGCTGGAAGAGTGACCTTACTAAGTTTGTAAATATTGAGAGAAAATAGATGGGCGGGGTTATAAAATGGATTATGTATACCAGTTTCTGAATAATAAGATTATTATTTCAGGAGTGCTTGGATGGACGGCTGCACAGGCATTAAAATTTATAATTTACTGGATTGTAAACAGAAAATTGGATATAGAAAGACTTTTGGGAGATGGAGGAATGCCCAGCTCGCACAGCGCCACCGTTACATCGGCGGCTGTTACGGCAGGTCTTACGGCAGGTTTTGACAGCGCGGTATTCGGCATAGCTTTTATAGTGGCAATGGTGGTAATGCACGATGCAAGCGGAGTAAGACTTGAAACGGGAAAACAGGCAAAAGTAATAAATGAGCTGGTAATACTCTTTGAGGATTTGGGCAAAAGCAGTATAAGTGCCGAGGACAAGTTAAAAGAGTTTGTGGGACATACGCATATACAGGTGGTAGCAGGGTTTTGCCTTGGAATAATTGTTGCTCTCGGATATTTCTATTTGTAATTTTTTACAATGTGTGGTACAATAGCTTTCAACAAATTGTATTTGCTGTAAACATAGAAGTAAGGAGATAAGAATGCGTACAAAAGAACTGACTTTGTCGAAGGATTTTAATATGCTGCCGGATGCAATCGCGGAATTGGTACAGACTGCCTGCAGGTTTGAGAGCACTAGCTATGCCATTGCGAACGATAAGAGAATAAACTTGAAGAGTATAATGGGTGTTATGTCGCTTGCTGCTATAAGGAGCAAAGATATAACTATTGAAATAGACGGGCATGATGAGGAAGATGCAATCGAGTCCTTAGCCAGATTTTGGAACTAAGCTTATTTGGGGAAGTGTAAAGACATTATGCCTGCTTTTTAGCGGGCTTTTTTTATATCATAATTAAATTATGATATATCCCGCTCCGAGAGGATGCACACGGAGGCGGCAGGCAACTCTTTATTTATTGGAGGAATTATGGCGGTTCAATATATCATAGGCGGAGCCGGTTCAGGCAAGTCAACCTTAATGTATGAAAAGATTTTAAAAGAGGCGGCTATCAATCCTGACAAAAGGTATTTTATTATAGTTCCCGAACAGTTCACACTTCAGACGCAGAGAGAACTGGTAACTATGAGCAGCAGCAAAGCAATAATGAATGTAGATGTACTTTCTTTTATGAGGCTTGCCTACAGGGTTTTTGACGAGCTTGAGATTAAAGAAAGGCTCGTGCTTGAGGATACGGGCAAAAATATGGTCATAAGAAAATTGCTTATGAACCATAAAAATGAACTTAAGTTTTTTAAGAATGCCGCAAATAAAAGAGGGTTTACAGAAGATTTAAAATCCCTGTTGAGCGAGTTTATGCAATACGGCATAACTCCGGACAGGCTGGAAGAAATAGAAAAAATATGTGCCTCAAAGGTGCTTGCCGCGAAACTTTACGATACAAGGCTCGTATACGAGGCATTTAACGAATATAAGAGAGAAAAATATATACCGGCGGAACAGATTTTAGAAGTGCTTTCCGGACTGATAGGACAGTCAAAAATACTTGACGGTGCTACACTCTGTTTTGACGGTTTTACAGGTTTTACCCCTATACAGTTGAAAGTTATAGACCTGCTTTTACCAAAGACGGAAGAACTGGTATTCGCTCTTACTATTTCAGAGAAAGAATACAGGGAGAGTGAAACTGAAAGCGTAAAGCTGTTCGGGCTGGGCAAAGATACAATAAACCGTATAAATAAGCTCGCAGCAGAAAGAAATGTCGGCATAGCGAAGCCCGTGACGGCTGATTTTTCAAAAAAATCAAGGGATGTGGCTTTTATTGAGCAAAATATTTTCAGATATCCTGTAAAGAAGAGCGACAACACGCCTGAAGATGTGGTTGTGAAAAACTGTACAAACCCTAAAGAAGAGATAGAATATGTAATGCTCGAGATTCTTGCTATGGTAAGAGATGAAGGCAGGAGATACAGAGATATTGCCGTAATACTGAGCGATATGGAGGAGTATGGAGAGCAGATTGTAGATGCTCTTACCGCAAAGGGAGTGCCCTGCTTTTTAGACAGCAAAAAATCTATAAATGACAACCCTTTTATAGAGTTTATCAAATCCGCCATACTTATAGCCGAGGAAAATTTTTCCTATGAGGCGGTTATGAGATTTTTGCGAAGCGGAT
>JBHADN010000175.1:0-8518 GCA_041855085.1 Catonella sp. | reverse complement strand
TTTAAAATGTTCACACAAATAAGCCTGTATATGTTATAATACCTAATGCCGTATCAGGACATAGGTACCGTCTAAATTAACATTTAGGCGTGGCAGAAGAAAGCAATAGATTTAGCGGCATAAGCTCTCAAAGTAATTTAGATGGTGTATTAAATTGTATGTCTACAAGAGAGTGAGTGTCGGAAAATGTATAAAATCAAGGTTTTTAAGGAGGAAAAATAGAAAATGAAGTTAGGAATCGTAGGTCTGCCGAATGTAGGCAAAAGTACGCTGTTTAATTCTTTGACTAAAGCAGGAGCGGAGTCGGCAAACTATCCGTTCTGTACCATAGATCCGAATGTTGGGGTAGTTGCAGTACCGGACGAAAGGCTTGAGGTACTGGGAAAGATGCACAACTCGGGCAGGATTGTGCCTGCCGCTATAGAATTTGTGGATATAGCGGGGCTTGTAAAGGGAGCTTCAAAGGGAGAAGGGCTTGGAAATCAGTTTCTTGCAAATATAAGAGAGGTAGATGCCATAGTGCATGTGGTACGCTGTTTCGAGGATACGAATGTAATTCATGTTGAGGGGAGTGTTTCCCCGGCAAGAGATATAGAAACTATAAACCTCGAACTTATATTTGCAGATATAGAGGTGCTTGAGAGAAGAAAGAGCAGAGTTGCAAAGTCCGTGAGTGCGGACAAGATGTATAAAAAAGAACTTGATATGATAGTAAGACTTATGGACTTTCTCGAGGCGGGAAACCTTGCTAAGGCATTCTCCTTTGAGGATGAGGATGAAGAGAGGTTTTTTGCGGAATATAATCTCCTCACGGCAAAGCCTGTGATATATGCAGCAAATGTCAGAGATGAAGATCTTGCAGACAACGGGGCGGGGAATAAATATGTTGAGGAGGTAAGGCAGATAGCTGCCAAAGACGGCTCGGAGGTATTTGTCGTATGTGCTCAGATAGAGCAGGAAATATCGGAGCTTGACGAAGAAGACAAAAGGAGCTTTCTTGAGGATCTGGGGCTTTCGGAGTCAGGGCTTGAGAAACTCATAAAGGCAAGCTACAAGATTCTTGGACTTATAAGCTTTATAACGGCAGGCGAGATGGAAACAAAGGCTTGGACAATCACGATGGGAACCAAGGCTCCTCAGGCTGCGGGAAAGATACATACAGACTTTGAGAGAGGCTTCATAAGAGCCGAGGTGGTAAGCTACGATAACCTTGTAGCCTGCGGCAGTCACAGCGCAGCCAAAGAAAAAGGGCTTGTGAGGAGTGAGGGCAAGGAATATGTGATGAATGACGGAGATGTGGTGCTTTTCCGTTTCAATGTATAAGGAGCAGAGCTATGTTTTTACTGGGAGCTATATCTTTTCCGAACCTTAACATAACTATAGAGAGTCTGCCTAAGAGTATATCTTTGTTCGGCAGGTTTGATATAGCCTTTTACGGACTTATAGTGGGTCTCGGCATAGTTATGGGATATATGGTGGCGGCATTTCAGGCAAAGCGGACAGGGCAGGATAAGGAAATGTATCTTGATTTTGCGCTGTATGCCGTGGTGGTGTCAATAATAGGTGCAAGGCTTTACTATGTGGTGTTTTCATGGGATAAATACAAAGACAATCTGTTTCAGATATTTAACCTGAGAGCGGGAGGGCTTGCAATATATGGAGGTGTAATAGGCGGCATACTTTCCGCCCTCGTATATTCAAAAATCAAGAAAGTAAGCTTCTTTCTTATGGCTGATACCGCCTGTGCGGGACTTATAACAGGACAGATTATAGGCAGATGGGGAAATTTTTTCAACAGAGAGGCATTCGGCGGATATACGGACAGTCTTTTTGCAATGAGGCTGTCAACCTATGATGTAAGCCAGGATGCCATAACAAAAGAAATGCTGATGGCGGCGGAAGAGGGAGGATATATCGGATTTATACAGGTTCATCCGACATTCTTATATGAGTCGGCATGGAATTTGATTATATTGTTAATAATACTCCTCTACACCAACCATAAGAAGTTTGAAGGGGAATTGTTTTTTATCTATCTGGGCGGATATGGATTCGGAAGAATGTTTATAGAGGGGCTGAGGACGGATCAGCTTCTCATAGGCAGCACGGGAATAGCGGTTTCACAAGTGCTGGGCGGAGTATTATTTGCTGTAAGTGCGTTGGTAATTATAGCAAAAAGATTGACCTTAAAGAAAAAATAAAAAAATTTTTAATTTATATTTAATAAATAATAAATGTCGTAACTCCTTGAAAAATGGGAGTTTACGGCATTTTTATTTTTTAAATTACGCTTATTCAGAACAGATGTATTGTTGCAAAAGAGGATTTTATAGTATAAAATAGCATAAAAGTGGAGTAAAGTGGGAGATAATGATACAAAGTGGTTGAAAAAGGGAGGTGAGGCTCTTATGTTTACAGGTTCTTATGAGCATACAGTAGATAATAAGGGCAGGATTATCGTTCCTTCAAAGTTCAGAGATGAGCTAGGAGAAACTTTCATTATCACTCAGGGCTTGGACGGCTGTCTGTTTATGTACCCTATGGACAAGTGGGAAGAATTTGCGGCGCAGCTTAAGACTTTGCCGGGAAATGCCGACAGCAGAAAGCTTCAGAGATACTTCCTTGCGGCAGCGGTTGAAAGTGAGATTGATAAGCAGGGCAGGACGCTTGTGTCCTCCAATCTTCGTTTAAAAGCGGGTATAACTAAAAATGTTGTGCTGGTCGGTATGATGAGCAGGATAGAGATCTGGGATAAAGAGCTTTGGGATAAAAACAATGAAGATTTAGGCGACATGAACGAGGTGGCGGAGCATCTGGCAGAATATAACCTTAATTTGATGTAGCAGGGCGATAAGGAGGAATATGTGTATGAAAGAAAGTACGGGCTTTAACCATATTCCCATAATGCTCGCAGAGGTAATAGACGGACTTGATATTAAACCGGACGGGATATATGTAGACGGCACTCTGGGCGGCGGCGGACATTCCTATGAGATAGCCAAAAGGCTGACAGAGGGCGGAAGACTTGTAGGGATAGACCAGGATGAGGCGGCAATAAGAGCGGCAACTGAAAGACTGGCGGAATTTTCCGACAGAGTGGATATAGTGAGAAGCAATTATTCGGAGATGACGGGTATTTTAAAAAGTCTTGGAATTGACAGGGCGGACGGAATTTTACTTGATCTCGGAGTATCTTCTCATCAGCTTGATACGGCGGACAGAGGCTTTTCCTACATGGAAGATGCACCGCTTGATATGAGGATGGACACAAGAGCCGACAAAACGGCTAAAGATATAGTAAATCAGTACAGTCAGGCAGAGCTGACAAGAATACTGAAACTTTATGGAGAAGAAAAATTTGCGGCAAAGATAGCCGGAAGAATAGTATCGGGCAGGGAAACAAAGCAGATAGAAACTACAGGGGAGCTTGTAGAGATAATTAAATCTGCTATACCGATTAAATACAGGCTTACGGGAGGGCATCCCGCAAAGCGCACATTTCAGGCAATAAGGATAGAACTGAACAGGGAGCTGTCGGTGCTGGAGGATTCGCTTGAAGGTATGGCAGCCATGCTTTCAGACAGAGGAAGGATGGCAGTCATTACTTTTCACTCTTTGGAGGACAGAATAGTGAAGTCCGCTTTTAAAAGGTTTGAGGTTCCGTGTACCTGTCCGCCGGATTTTCCGGTATGTGTGTGCGGAAAAAAGCCTCTGGGAACCGTAGTTACAAGAAAGCCTATACTTCCAAGTGAAGAGGAAACGGAAATCAATTCCAGGGCAAAAAGTGCCAAATTGAGAATATTTGCAGGAACAGGGGGGATATTATGACGAGAGAGAGGAATATTATAAACGGCTCTACGGCATTGAAGTACAGTACTGCGGCTGCTGCGGAACGCGAAAGAAGATATCTTCCCCAAAGGGAAGAAAAAAGAGTAAGCAGACCCATACACAAAAAGTATGCGAAGCTGAAGTATGCGCCTTCTATAAATCTAATCAGCTTTATAGCGCTTATGGTAATAGTTACGGCTTTTGTTATGTCTTGTGTAGGTTATGTAAGGCTGTATTCCGCATTAAAGACTTCTGAAAAAACGACAGCTGCGGTAATCAGTGAAACTAAAAAGCTTGCGGCTGCCAATGCCAATACGGAGAACAGTATATATTCAAATCTGAATTTGGAGGAAATAAGAAAAGCCGCTATAGAAAAGCTTGGAATGGTATATCCGTATGAAAACCAGATTATAACCTACAAAGCCGTAACGGGCGGATATGTAAGGCAATACGGAGAACTTAAGGGCAATGAAGCGGAAAAATTTTTTGAAAGGCTTTTAAGTCTGGTTGCTGCAAGGTAGGAGAGATAATGGCACAACAAAGAGTGAGAAAAAGAAAACGCAAGTCGCTCGGCAGGATACTCAGAGATAAACTGGCTTTGATGACTATGATTTTTTTGTTCGGCTTTATCGCAGTTGTCGCAGGAACGATATGGACGGCATACGGAAAAGGCGACAGCTACAAAAAGAGATACTTGTCACAGCAGACATATAATTCCAATCCCATTCCTTATAAAAGAGGCGAAATCCTTGACAGGCGTGGGATTGTGTTGGCTAAATCCGTCATGGTATATAATCTTGTTCTCGAGCCTAAGGTAATACTTGAAAAAGAAGAAGCCTACAGAGAAGTTACGGTAAGCAGGCTTAGTGAATTTTTCGGCATTTCAGCCGAAGAGATAAACAAGATTATAGATGAAAGACCTGCCTCGGGATATCAGGTATTGAAGAAGGATGTTTCACATGACGACATGACTAAGTTTCAGGAGGAAGCAGCCGAGTACAACAAGCGCGACAAAACGGGAGAAAGCGAAGAGGAGAGTATAAAGACCATAGCGGGCTATTCATTTGAATCTTATTACAGGAGAGAATATCCGCTTAAAGCAACCGCAAGCGATATCATAGGCTTTACCAACTCCGGAAATGTAGGAGAGTGGGGGATTGAAGGGTATTACAACTCCACGCTCAACGGTAAGGACGGAATTAGATACGGTTATTTTAACTCCAACATGGAACTTGAGGAGTCCGAAATAGAACCGCAAAACGGAATGACCATAGTTTCCACGATAGATGCCGATGCACAGAAGATGACCGAGGATATAATTGCGGAGTATCAGAAGAAGGAAAATGCCGTAAATGTAGGTATAATCATTATGAACCCGAACAACGGGGAAATCTATGTAATGGCATCCGACAAAGGCTACGACTCAAATAATCCCAGAAATCTGGAGGGCTACTATACCAAAGAAGAGATAGCGGCGATGGACGACGCGGCGAAGATGGAGGCTTTAAATAAAATCTGGAGAAATTACTGCATAAGCGATATATTTGAGCCGGGCTCCACCTATAAGCCGTTTACCGTGGCGGAAGCTCTTGAAAACGGAGTTGTAAGAGAGGATGAAATATTTATCTGCGACGGCTTTGAGGAGGTTGCGGACAGAAAGATGCACTGCGTAAACCGACTGGGACATGGTGGAATTACGCTCTCCGAGAGCCTGGAAAAATCATGTAACGATGTAATGATGCAGATAGTAAAAAGGCTGGGAAGAGAAAAATTTGCAAGGTATCAGAATTTGTTCGGGATAGGAACAAAAACAGGTATAGACCTTCCCGGAGAGGCGGTCGGCATAAACTACAAGGAAGAGCAGCTAAATCCTGTGGAACTTGCTACAAACAGCTTCGGGCAGGGAGTTTCCGTGACCATGATACAGATGGCGGCGGGCTTTTCTTCTATGGTAAACGGAGGGATATATTACAAGCCTCACATAGTGAAAGAGGTTGTAAATGATGAAGGAGCGGTAGTGGAAAGCAGCGAGCCCGTGATTATGAAAAAGACTGTAACAAAGTCCACTGCGGAATTTATTAAGCAGTCGCTTTATACGGCGGTTGAAAGCGGAACAGGTTACAGGGCAAAGACTGTAGGGTACAAGGTTGGCGGAAAGACGGGAACTGCGCAGAAGTTGGATGTTGTAGACGGAAGTGTGGTAAGGTCGGAAACCAATTATGTGCTTTCTTTTGTCGGCTGTGTGCCTTTTGACAATCCGGAGGCGGTAATATATGTAGCGGTAGATCAGCCCGATGTTCCCGATCAGGCTACCAGCGGAGCGGCTTCTATGCTTGCGGGAGAAGTCATAGACAAGGTGCTTAAGGTTATAGGCATATATCCTGAACAGGTAACTGTTACTGAAGAAGGAGAGGAATAGTATGTTCTCGTTTGATATATTTTTACCCGCATTTATTGCATTTACAATAACGGTAATTCTTTGTCCGGTATTTATACCCATACTGCACAAAATGAAGTTCGGACAGTATGTCAGAGATGAAGGTCCGGAGAGCCATCTGAAAAAGGCGGGTACTCCTACTATGGGAGGAATAGTGATTTTAAGTGCATTTACGATAACTGCGCTGATTTTTGCCAAAGACAAGCCGGAACTGCTGCCTGTTATATTTTTAACAGCAGGTTTCGGAGTTATAGGCTTTCTGGATGACTACATAAAACTTGCAAAAAAAAGGTCACTGGGGCTTAGGGCATGGCAGAAGCTTGCGCTCCAAATCGGAGTGACGGCGGCATTCGGATACATAATTATGAAATTTTATCCGGGACTGACAAGCATTATTATTCCTTTTACAAACGGGAAGCTTCTCTGGAGTTTGGGAATATTGTTTATTCCGTTTGTGTTGGTGGCTGTGCTCGGTACTGTAAACGGGGCAAATTTTACGGACGGTCTGGACGGTCTGGCGACGACGGTAACCCTCATAATAGCGGCATTTTATGCGGTATTATCCATAAAAACGGGCTCGGCTCTGTCGTATACGGCTATGGCGATGCTCGGAACACTTTTGGGATTTCTTATCTTTAATACCTATCCTGCAAAAGTATTTATGGGAGATACAGGTTCGCTTGCAATCGGAGGCTTTGTCGCCGCACAGAGCTTTATGCACAGAACGCCACTTTTTATAATTATAATAG
Organism: Catonella sp.; assembly: GCA_041855085.1. Lineage (GTDB taxonomy): Bacteria > Bacillota > Clostridia > Lachnospirales > Lachnospiraceae > Catonella. Next base: position 1,504 of record JBHADN010000175.1, on the reverse strand, counting down.
CTTTCATATATCTTGCAGAGGTGCTTTCGGTAATGCTTCAGGTAAGCTTCTTCAAGCTGACGGGTGGCAGGAGAATATTTAAGATGGCTCCTTTGCACCATCACTTTGAGCTGTCGGGATTTGAAGAAACCAGAGTAGTGGTCATGTTTGCGGCAACAACCCTACTGCTCTGTTTTGTGGGTTTTATAGCATTGTAAAAGAGCGATTGCCGCATATTTATAGAAATGGTTGGTGATGTTTATGGAAAGGGCGGCAGCCGTAAATGTTAATAAAAAAGTAAAAGTAAGAACCGTGAGATATTTTGACTTTACCCTGCTGTTTATGGTGCTTTTTGCCTGTGCTGTCGGACTTATTATAATATACAGTTCGAGTGCATATATAGCGCAGAGTAAAAATTTAGAGCCTACCCATTTTCTGAGAAAACAGTTTTGGTCCATAGTAGTCGGAAGCATAGGAATGCTGGGGCTTTCTTTTATAAATTTCAGGATATTTAAACTGGTTATCAAATTCAAGCGCCCTTCTTTCTTGCGCAGTACTCCGGAAAAAGATTGCATTAAGATTAAAATGCCTTATGTAATGCTGTTTATAATGACGCTGGTACAGTTTTATGCCACTTCTTTTTCGGAGAGCGCCAACGGAGCGCAGAGGTGGATAAGGATAGGCGGAATGTCGATTCAGCCTGCGGAGTTTTCAAAGTTTGCGGTAATCATATTTGCGGCATATGTGTGTTATAAATATCCAAAGGAGCTGGCTAATTCTTTCGGTTTGGGATTTCTGAAGTATTTTATCTGTGTGGCTCCGCTTATATTTTTGATTGGTGTTGAGAATATGAGCTCAGCCATAATTACCTTGGGTATTTTTGTGGCTATATGTTTTGTTGCCTCGGACAGAAAGTTGTATTTTTTTATATTCGGTGCGCTGGGAGCTGCAGGTATTGCTGCCGTTCTTATATTTTTCGGAGGATACAGGGCTGAAAGAATTGCTATATTCTTAAACCTTGAGGAGCATGAAAAAGGTCAGCAGATACTTCAGGGCTTATATGCAATCGCCTCGGGAGGAATATTCGGCACAGGTCTTGGCGGCAGCAGACAGAAATACGGGAGAGTTCCGGAGGCATACAACGACATGGTGTTTACCATAATATGTGAAGAACTCGGTCTGTTCGGAGGAATAGCAATTATAATATTATTTATGTTTATTATTTCAAGAATTATTATAATTATTATGAATACCAAGGATAGATTCGGTGCTTTTATAGGTGTAGGAGTTATGTCGCAGATAGCAATCCAGACGATACTGAATATAGCGGTTGTAAACAACATGATACCGTCCACGGGAATATCTCTTCCGTTCATAAGCTACGGAGGCACCGCGGTAATCGTACTGCTCTGTGAGATAGGAGTGCTGCTTAATATAGCCCGACAGATAGAGTACCGGACTTACTAGGAGAGCGTATGAGTGTAAAAAAAATAATAATTTTTACTATATTGCTGCTTTCGGTATC
>JBHADN010000174.1:0-6853 GCA_041855085.1 Catonella sp. | reverse complement strand
GCAAGTCTTTTATATGTGAGAAGAACCTGTCCGTCACCGTCATTAACCTTAAGCACCTTCACTTCCATTGTATCTCCAACTTTGGCAACGGTTGTGAGGTCTGTCGGAGTATTGGAATACTCGTTCTTTGTAAGGACACCATCTGCCTTATAGCCAATGTTAAGGATAATTTCGTCTTCTTTGACACCTATAACAGTTCCTTCAACCACCTCTCCGTTGTGTATAGTCTTTAAAGACTCCTCTAACATTTCTTCAAAACTCATTTCAGCCATTATGGTCCGAACCTCCTCAATAATATTATTTGGGGTTGACGCCCCTGCTGTAATACCTACGCAACGGAAAAATCTCAGCTTCTCTGAATCCAAGTCCTCAAGTGTCTGTATATAGTAAGTATCAACACAATTTTTTATACAGATATTGTATAATTTTTGAGTGTTAGAGCTATGTTTACCTCCAACAACTATCATAGCATCCACTTCTTTAGAAAGTTTTTCAGTTTCAGTCTGTCTTTCCGTAGTCGCATTGCAGATAGTATTCAAAACAATACTATCATATCTCTTTTTTATAAAAATTTCAACTATATCTTGAAATTTATTTAAATCAAATGTAGTTTGCGCCAGTATAACATGTCTTTTGTCTATATTTTCCGAATAATTTTCGACTTCCTCGGCATTTTCAAATATAACGGGCTCGGTAAGACACCATCCTTTTATGCCGATTACCTCCGGATGCTTTGCAGAGCCGATTATAACTATCTTATTATTTTCGTCTTCGGAATGCTTTCTTGCCAGTTTGTGTATCTTAGTTACAAATGGACAGGTGGCATCTCTGAAGTCCGCCCCGAGCTGCTCAATTTTTTTATAATCAGCTTCAGGAATGCCATGCGAGCGTATTACCAGAGTGCCCTTATCAAGAGTTTTTAACTCGTCCAAGTCGTTTATAACCCTGACTCCCACGGCTTCAAGTTCTCTCACGACCGCCTCGTTGTGTATTATTTCTCCGTAGGTATACACGGGCCTGCCCTCCGCCGCAAGCTTTTCAGCCAGTTCTACCGCTCTCTTTACTCCAAAGCAAAAACCTGCACTTTTTGCAACCTTTACTTCCAAACCGAAATTTCCTCTTTCTAATTTTCTTTTTACCGTATACATCTCGCTCGGCATATCCCCTGCGCGTCCGTGTATACTCTGTCCAAGGCTTTTTATGCAAATAAATTTACTTCGACATAAAAATCTTTATTATACTGTCAACTACTTCTTCCACAGCGAGATTTGATGTATCTACAAGTACCGCATCCTCCGCCTGTACAAGGGGAGCGACAGCCCTGTTTATATCCTGCTCATCTCTGCTTATAATATCTGCGGTTATATCCTCGATATTAACCTTTTCTCCCTTTGCAAGCAGTTCCTTATATCTTCTTTCAGCCCTTACCCTGACATCCGCGGTCAAAAATATCTTCACATAAGCCTCCGGAAGCACCTTTGTTCCGATATCCCGCCCATCCATTACCACCGCTTTTTTTTCAGCAATCTCTCTTTGGAGGTTAAGCAGTTTTCCCCTTACTTCCGGAACTGCCGCAAAGACGGATGCCTGTCGGCTTATCTCCGGTTTTCTGATAAGTTCGCTTACATTTTCGCCGTTGAGAAATATTTGCTGCTCTCCGTTTTCGTATGTTATATCCAGACTTATCTCCGCAAGCGACTGCCTTATTTTGTCCGCCTCGCTGCCGCCTATACCCTTTTTAGTCATATAAAGGGCAATTGCCCTGAACATAGCTCCCGTATCTACATACACCAGTTGCAGTCTTTCTGCAACCTTTCTCGCTATGGTGCTTTTCCCTGCGCCTGCAGGACCGTCTATGGCTATATCCCTATCCATATTTCTCCCTACCTGTCATATAAATCATATTAAATAAAGTGCTGCCTTATACACAGCCTGCCGGAGGAATTTTTGTAAAATGAAATTCAATAGAACTTCATTTTACAAAAATACAAAAAGACAAATGAGGCATCCCGCATTTGCCCTTTGCCGGAACTATTTATTCGATGCAATCGCCTCAATCTCAACCAACGCTCCTGCCGGAAGTGCCTTTACCGCGAATGTCGATCTTGCAGGCTTGCTTACGAAGTACTGCTCATACACCTTGTTAAAAGCTGCAAAATCTGCCAAATCGGCAAGAAAACAGGTTGTCTTTACTACATTTTCCATCGTCATTCCTGCCGCCTCAAGAACCGCCTGAACATTCTTGCATACCTGCTCCGTCTGCTCCTCAATAGTGGTTGCCTCAATCTTGCCTACAGCCGGATTTATAGGTATCTGTCCGCTTGTAAATACCAGATCGGAAAGCGAAATTCCCTGACTGTATGGTCCTATTCCCGCCGGTGCCTTGTCTGTACTTATTTTGTTCATTGTAAGTACCCCCTTTATTTTTTTATGATTAACCCTGTTTTCAGGTTAAACTTCCTGCCACAGCCCCTGTCGACCAGGCAATCTGCAGATTGAACCCACCCGTAAGTGCATCCACATCCAATACCTCGCCTGCAAAATAAAGTCCTTTAATCTTCTTCGACTCCATCGTTTTTGGGTTTATCTCTTTGACAGATACGCCGCCTTTGGTTATTACCGCCTCTTCAAAGCCTTTGATTCCGATAACCTCAAGTGTAAAACGCTTCAATGTATCTATTATAACACTTCTTTCCGCTTTAGTTAACACTCCCGCCTTTTTTTCCTCGTCCAATCCCGTTTTTTCCAAAAATACCGGGATAAGACTCTTAGGAAGCAGCTTATCCATAGCATTTTTAAGCGCCCTTGCCCTGAACTCCCCGAAATCTCTGAGAAGCCTTGTATCAAGCTCCTCTTCCGAAAGTGCAGGCTTTAAATCTATACTTAGAACGCCGCCCTCCTTATAAAACAAATCTCCTGCTATACTGCTTGCCGAAAGTATGAGAGGACCGCTTATGCCGTTTCGGGTAAAGAGCATCTCTCCAAGCTCGTCAAATATTACCTTCTTGCCGTTTTTTACACTTACCGCCACATTTTTAAGCGAAAGGCCTTCCAATTCCTTAACAAATTTTTCCTTTACAGTCAATCCCGCAAGACTCGGTCTAAGCTCCGTAACTGTATGACCTAATCTTCTTGCAAACTCATATCCGTCGCCGGTAGAGCCCGTAGACTTGTAGGAAAGCCCTCCGGTAGCTATTATTACCTTTTCTCCCTCTACTGTCTTTCCGTCCTTCAGCTTTACGCCCAAGACCTCCGTTTTTTCCGCATTTGTAAGTATATCCGCAACTTCCGTGTTATACCTTATTTTAACACCTGCAAGCGCCATCTCTCTGTCAAGCGCTTTTATAACATCCGAGGAACGGTCACTTACAGGAAACACCCTGTTCCCACGCTCAACCTTTACGGGACAGCCCGCTTTCTCAAAAAAATCCATCACATCTTCGCTTGAAAATGCAGAAAATGCGCTGTACATAAACTTCGGATTTCTGACGGTATTTTTTATAAGCTCCGTGCTGCCTGCCGTATTGGTTATATTGCAGCGGCCTTTGCCTGTTATATATATTTTCTTGCCCGTTTTTTCATTTTTGTCAAACACTATTACTTCATTGCCCTTGCCTGCCGCAGTTATTGCAGCCATACTGCCTGCCGCTCCCGCGCCCACAATTAAAACCTTATTCATCAATCATAAACGGCTTCTCTTCGGACAGTTTCAACTGTTTGGAATTGTAAGCCTCTCCATTCGTTTTAAAATAAATCTTCGTATAATCGGAAAAGTTTTCAAAAATACTGTAGGAAATACAATCCAGTATAAGACTCTCGGGAGGATTGTTGCTGCCGAAAGGATACTTTGTGTCCTTTACCTCAAAGTCGACCGTAATCGACTCATTTTCGGCTGCAATGCCTACCGATATATCCGTAGCTATGATATCCTCCAGCTCAAGAAGCACGGAATTCACAACATCTTCAGGCTTTATTTCATCCTCGGAGGTTACCACCGTAGCAAGCGGAACTATCAGATTTTTTTCTCCGTCCAGAGTATATACGGTAAGTTTTTTAGGCGTTATATTTATATCGGAACTTTTACCTTCTTCTCCTTCAATTGTGATAACAGTACCGGAAGTTGCAAGCTTGCTTTCCGAGGCTGATTTTTCCGAGGTTATCTGTGATTTTTCCGTCTGTCCGCCGCCGCAGGACATGAGCACAGTCGACACAAGAAAAGCTGTCGCCAAAACACACTTAACTCTCCTGAACATATCAAACCTCCTTCCATATACCGACACTTGACAGCATACGCTGTTTTATTGTCAATTATATGGCAGAAAGCACCTTTTTAAGAACTTCTTCTACTGTCTGTCGCCTAATTTCGTTCCTGTTTCCCTTAAATAAAAATCTCACGGTTTCGGTAGATATTTCTCCGCTGTTTTTATCTTTTATGCTTATACCCGCAAACACCGTGCCTACAGGCTTTTCCTCGCTGCCTCCCGACGGTCCCGCTATACCTGATACGGAAACGGCAATATCCGCCTCCGCCCTCTTCAGCGCTCCCTCGGACATCTGTGCCGCCACCTCTCTGCTTACCGCCCCGAAGTCCTCCAGGGTTTTTCTTTTAACTCCCAAAAGCTTCACCTTAGCCTCATTTGCATAGGTTATATATCCCTCATTAAAACAGGCTGAAGAGCCTGGAACATTTACAACCGCCGCCGATATAAGACCTCCCGTACAGGACTCCGCCGCGGTAAAAACCATGTTTCTTTCTAAAAGCCTCGCCACAACCTTTTCTTCAATGTTCATCGTTGCTTTCCTTTAATACCGCCTTATTTTTTATTATATAATCTGCTAAAGAAATAACGGTAAGGACGAGAGAGCCCCATATAAATATCTGTTCCAAAAGCTGCCATACAGGATGGATGAAGTGGAAAATAAGCATTATACTCATAGTCATCTGAAAAACCGTCTTGAGCTTGCCCCAGTAGCCTGCCGCTATAACTATTCCTTTGTCCGCCGCCACAAGTCTGAAGCCGCTTATTATAAATTCTCTGCTCATTATTATTATAACAATCCAAGCCGGAAGCAGACCGTTTGCCACAAAGCAGACGAGAGCCGACTGTACGAGCAGCTTATCCGCCAAAGGATCCATAAATTTACCGAAATTTGTAATAAGGTTGTATTTTCTTGCCAGCATTCCGTCTACCATGTCCGAAAGCGCAGCAATTATAAATATAATTCCTGCAACATATTCGTTGTAAGGAATATCTTTTAACAGCATGGCTGCTACAAAGAACGGTATCATAACCACTCTGAATACCGTAATTTTATTAGGCAAATTCATCTCCAACTCCTCCTAGACCAAAACTCCGAACAAATCGTACTCATCCGAAGCAATTATATGTACATCTACGAACTCTCCCGACATTATATCAAGGTCGGATTCAAAAAACACCTGACCGTCCACATCCGGAGCATCCATATAGGTTCTCCCTATGTAAACCTTACTGCCGTACTCATTCACTTCCCGTATTGCTGCAAGTGCCTCTCCGTTGACCGAATCACTTGAAACGACACCCTCCACGAGTACCGTAAATGTCTTTCCTATCCTGCTTTCCGCCTTTTCTGCCGATATTTCCTGCTGAAGTTCCATTATCTCATTTTTTCTGGCAAGCTTTATCTCTTCATCTATCTGTCCTTCCATTTCCGCCGCCGGAGTTCCTTCCTCCGCCGAATACGCAAATACTCCCAGCCGGTCAAACTCCATTTCATCCACAAAGTTATAAAGCTCTTTAAAATCCTCTTCAGTTTCTCCCGGAAAGCCGGTAATCAAGGTAGTTCTTACAGCTATGTCGGGGATTTCCTCCCTGAGTTTTCTTATTTTTTCCTCAAGTTCCTTTCTGTTCGTTTTCCTGCCCATCTTTTTCAGTATATTGTCCGAACTGTGCTGAATAGGCATATCCACATAGTGACAGACTTTTTTTATGTTTTTTACAGCCTGTATGATCTCGTCCGTAATTTCTTCCGGATAGCAGTACAACAGCCTTATCCATCTGATTCCGTCTATTTCCGCCAAGCTTTCCAAAAGCTTCGGCAATGCCTTTTTGCCGTAAATATCCACACCGTAGAGTGTAGTTTCCTGCGCTACAAGGATAAGCTCCCTCGTTCCCTGTGCCGCAAGGCTCTCCGCTTCTTTTACTATAATATCTATAGGAATACTTCTGAAATTTCCCCTAATATACGGAATAATACAATATGTACAGCGCTTGTTACAGCCCTCCGCTATTTTTATATAGGATGAAATTTCCCCTGCCGGCACCAGTCTGTGCTCTTCTCCGCCTGCAAGTCTGTCCAGATCCTCTATATACAGCCCTCTGCCGTTATTTTCTTCAATTCCCCGTATTGCGGAAACTATACTGTCATAAGCGGTTGTTCCCACCACCGCATCAACCTCAGGCAGTTCCTCCGTTATCATACTCTTATATCTTTGCGCAAGACAGCCTGTTGCCACAATTCCTTTCAGCTTCCCTTCTTTCTTAAGTTCCCCCAGTTCAATTATGGTATCTATACTCTCTTCCTTTGCATCTCCTATAAAACAGCAGGTATTTACCACCGCATAGTCAGCCTCGCCTATATCATCCGTTATCTGATATCCGCCTCTGCCCAGAAGTCCGAGCATAACTTCGGAATCCACCAGGTTTTTATCGCAGCCGAGTGAAATCATGTATACTTTCTTTGTCATTTTAATTTAATTCTCCCGTCGGGCAAATCTCCAAATCAGCCTCAAAGTCTGTTTTTATTCCCATACAATTATTGATATTTTTTAATTATTATTGTCCTGATCCTTTAAGTTGTCAACAACTATAAG
>JBHADN010000173.1:0-5820 GCA_041855085.1 Catonella sp. | reverse complement strand
TCATATATGTCTTTAGTAAAAAGTTCGCCGTTTTCTATCAGCTCTCTTATCTCGGAAATTATCTCTTCGAAGTCCTCATCTGTAATCGGAACTTCTTTATATTTTTCAAGTATTTTTTCTTTAATAACAGGAAGCGCAACCTCTGGCTGTTCTTTTCCCTCCGTTATCTTTTCATTATACAGGGCTATGGTATCATAAGCAGCCTCGTCCACCACATGTACCGAGCCGCTGTTTACATCCAGCACAATATTATAGCCGTTACTCTGAAACTGATGTATCAAATTTTTAGTTCCTTTCTACGAAATATAAGCAGCGACCTTTGCCGCTGCTTAAATCCAAATTATAAGCCTACATACAGATTAGCCGTCTAATCTTATCTAGCCTCACAACTCTGATTACCTACTGTACATGAAGTCTTGCAGGCTGACTGGCAAGAGGTCTTGCACTCTCCGCAACCGCCCTTTTTCATAGACTCCTTAAGGTTTCTGGTGCGTAAACTCTTAATGTGTTTCATAGCTTCATCTCCTTACCTTTTCTATTTCATCGCATAGGATTTGATAATTATAACATGTTTTATCCTAACTGTCTATGCGTTTTATGCGGTTTAAACTCTCCTTTTTGTCCGCACTTATTCTGTAGCTCTCCCTGGCTTTGCTTATCGCCTTGTTGTGTACCCATTTGCCGAGTCTGTTTTCTTCCAGATACCCTATGGCAAATTCCCACTTCTTTGCCAGCGCTTCGGCAAAAAGCCAGGCAATCATCATATTTACATAGTATTCTTCACTTCTTATATTTGCAGCTATGTCCAAGTATTCCTCTTTAAAATCTTCGTCCAGAAAATGCTTTAAAATCATTCCCATACCGAATCTTACCGTATAGGTTCTGTCCGATGCCGTCCACTCCTTTATTTTTTCGGAGAGCTTATCCTTATGTTTTGCAAATATCTTAGGCGAAAGGACATCACAAACCGCCCAGTTATCTACAAACGGCAGGAACTCTTCCAGACTGTCTATGCACAGGTCATAGTCCTTCAACTCTGAAACCATTATACCATGCAACATATTTTCATCGTAGTATCTATGTGGAAGTTCAGCAAAAAACAGCTTATATTCTCCGCTCTTAACAAGCTCTTTTGCAAGCTTTCTAAGCTCAGGCACGCGAACTCCCATAACGGTTTCCTTTGCTATATTCGGCACAAGCCTTGCCTGAAAATCCGCATAGGCTTTGTCGCAGAGTCCATCCAATCTCTTCTCTATATCCATAAATTTCCTCCATTTCCGCCTCAGCCTGCCGTATCATTCAGGAAGTCTTATCTTTTTAGGCAGAGTGTGAGTCCTTATATATTCCTCATAAAGCTCCGGTCTTCTCTCCTTAGTCCTCCTAAGTGCCTCAGTCAGCCTCCACTCTTCTATCTTTGCCTGATTGCCCGACAGAAGTATCTCCGGCACTCTAAGCCCCATATAGACTTCAGGCCTCGTGTACTGCGGGTATTCGAGAAGTCCGTCCGCAAACGACTCTCCTGTCGCCGATGTTTCGTTGTTAAGCACCCCCGGCACAAGCCTCGATATAGCATCTATCATAATAAGCGCCGGAAGCTCTCCCCCCGTAAGAACATAATCCCCTATCGAAATAAAATCCGTACACACAAGCTCCAAGGCTCTCTCATCCACTCCCTCATAATGTCCGCACAGAAAAACAAGTTCCTCTTCCTTGGACAGCTCTTCCGCCATTTTTTGAGTAAACGGCTTGCCCTGCGGCGTAACATATATTGTTCTGGGCTTTTTGTCCATATTTTCCGTTACAGCCTCGTGACACCTGTGAATCGGCTCCGCCTGCATAAGCATACCCGCTCCACCGCTATAACAGTAATCATCCACCTTTTTATGCTTATTCAGCGTAAAATCTCTTATATTTACGGCATTTACACTTATTATCCCCTTGGCTATCGCCCTGCCTATAATACTCTCGCCCACTATATTGTTTATCATATCGGGAAATAATGTCATTATGTGGAAGTTCATAGTTATTACCTCGTCGCTCATCTTTTGTACAGCCGCAAACAGCCTTAATCCAGCAAGCCTTTCATTATATGCACCAGAACTTTGCGCTCGTCTACATCTACTTTAAGTACACATTCGGGAATATAGGGAATACAAAATTCCTTCAAATGGCTGTACTCTTCATTCGGAGTGACTACAATGACCATATTCGCTCCAGTTTCAATTACATCCGACACAATGCCGTATTCGATGCCCTCATCACTTACTATCCTGCACCCCAGCACATCGGACACATAGTACTCTCCTTCTTCAAGCGGAAGAGCATCCTCTCTTGACACCAGCAGATCCATTCCCTTGTACTTCGATATTTCCTCTATCGTTTCTATTCCTTTAAACTTTACTATTGCCGTGTTCTTAAAATACTTCACGCCCTCTACCTCGGTTTCAAGCATTCCGCTTCCCTTTATAGCTCCCTTGCCCGAAGCCAAGTCTATGAACACTCTTTTTAAATCGTCAAATCTGTCTATATCATCAGTCGTGGGAAATACTTTTATTTCTCCTTTCAGTCCGTGTGGACTTGTGAGCACTCCCACTCTAAAATAATTCTCCATTTTAACCTCACTTGCAGCTATAACCAAACTGTTCGCAGTCAACAACAAAAAGGGAGAAGATTGCTCCTCCCCCTGTGTCATCATTTAATCTCAACGGTGACTTTTTTATCATCCCTTGCGGCTGCAGCCTTGACAACATTTCTTATAGACTTTGCTATCTTTCCCTGTTTGCCGATAACCTTGCCCATGTCGCCCTCCGCCACAGTAAGAAGAATGACGGTTTCGCCATTCTCTTCTGTTTCTGTTACTTTGACCTCTTCAGGATGATCTACAAGGGCCATAGCAATAACTCTTACTAATTCTTTCATGGCAACCTACCTCCAACTGTTACTCGGTTATTCCTGCCTTCTTCAAAAGCTTTGCAACAACCTCCGTAGGCTTTGCGCCATTTGCAATCCACTTCTTAGCAAGTTCCGCATCAATATTGATTGCACTTGGCTCCTTGTTAGGATCATAAGTTCCAATCTGCGCAATAGCGTTGCCGTGCTGTGCTACTCTCTCATCAGCAACCACTACTCTATAGAAAGGATGTCTTTTGTATCCCATTCTCATCAATCTAATCTTTACCATATCAAATCACCTCCCGTTTAATTTTATATATGTGAATGCTTTCGCATTAACACCGACTCAAAACTTTAAATCTACAACCCGAACGGCAGACCGAAACGCTTCTTGCCCTTGCCTTTCATCATACCTGACATCTGTTTCATAACCTTTTTCATCTGTTCCATCTGTTTTACGAGCTTATTTACTTCGGCTACATCTACTCCTGCTCCCTTAGCTATCCTGTACTTTCTCGATGGATTTAACAGATTGGGATTTGATCTCTCCGCCTTGGTCATAGAAAAAATAATAGCCTTTATCCTATCTACCGCTCCCTCGTCAACGGAGGCATCATCTATCTTACCGCCTATACTTCCCGGCATCATCCCCAAGATATCCTTTATGCTCCCAAGCTTTCCTATCTGTTCAAACTGTGTGAGCATATCGTTGAAATCGAACTCAGCCTTTTTAAATTTTTTCTCAAGCTCCCTTGTCTTTTCCGCATCCAAAGCGCTCTGCGCTTTATCGATAAGGGTAAGTATATCGCCCATACCAAGTATTCTGTTTGCCATCCTGTCGGGATAAAACTGCTCAAGATCCGTGAGTTTCTCTCCCATTCCGGCATACAGTATAGGCTTTCCCGTAACGCTTCTGATAGAAAGCGCCGCACCGCCTCTTGTATCTCCGTCAAGCTTTGTGAGAATAACTCCGTCCAGATTTATCTTAGAGTCAAAGGTGGTCGCTACATTTACCGCCTCCTGACCTGTCATGGCATCAACAACAAGAAGAGTCTGTGCCACATCTACCGCTTCCTTTATATCTATAAGCTCCTGCATCATGTCTTCATCTATCTGAAGTCTGCCGGCGGTATCAAGGAACAGCATATTATATCCGTTACTCTTTGCGTGCTCTACCGCCGCCTTTGCTATATTCACGGGACTGTGCCAGTCACCCATAGTAAATACGGGGATGCCAACCTTCTCGCCGTTTATCTGAAGCTGCTTTATAGCCGCAGGTCTGTATATGTCGCAGGCTGCCAGAAGAGGTTTTCTTGTTCCCTTAAATTTGGATGCAAGCTTTGATGCCGTGGTCGTCTTTCCCGCTCCCTGCAGACCGCACATCATAACAACCGTAATCTCCTGAGTAGGTTTCAGCGCAAGCTCCGTCTTTTCCGAACCCAGCAGGGACACCATCTCTTCATTTACTATCTTTATAACCATCTGTCCCGGTGTCAGAGAGTTCATAACATCCTGACCTATGGCTCTTTCTTCTATTGTCTTTATAAAATTTTTTGCAACCTTAAAGTTAACATCCGCTTCCAACAGGGCTATTTTAACCTCTTTTAATGCAGCCTTGACATCGTCTTCACTAAGCTTGCCCTTGCCGCGCAAATTCTTAAAAACCTTTGTCAGCTTCTCTGTTAAACTGTCAAATGCCATAGCCGCCTCCTTTTAAAATATATTTTCCAACCCTGCAAGCTCCTCAAGTATCTTTGTTTCGGCAACCCTGTCCGTACCTTCCGCAAGTATCTTTCTTACGGACTTTGCTATAGTTTCCACTGCCTCCGACTTTTTAATAAGTCCCAGCTTACTGTCAAAATCCTCAAGCTGCTTTATACTTCTTTTAAGACTGTCATGAACACCCTGTCTGGAAATGCTCTCCGTTTCCGCTATCTCGGAAAGCGACAAATCCTCAAGTATATAGGACTCTAAGAGCTTTCTTGAGCCATCCTTAAGCAGAATTCCGTAGTAATCAAACAGCTCGGAAACCCTCAGTCTTTCGTCAAGTATATCTGTTTTTTTATCCATAATAAACCTGCTCATCGTTTAATCCTAGAGTATTTTAGCAAAGAGAAAAGGAGATGTCAAGTTTTTTTCTTGACATCTCCTGAAATTTTATCATAATACTTACTTATTACTTGTTGTATCTCTTTCTAAGAGAGCCTACTACAAAAAGTGCCATTACCAGGAAGGCTGTTACAAGGAGGGCAGGTACGAACATATTACTTATACCGCCTGTGAGTGCAAGCATAGCACCCTTTGTGTCGCTTGCCGTTCCCTGAGGTGTTGCCGTTCCTCCCACCTCTACCTCTTCATTCTCGCTAAGTACATTTGCCTCACCTCTTGCGGTTGTATCCTCATCGATTCCAAGCTCGTCCTCGCTGTCCGAAGTGTATGAAGGAGTCGCTCCGCCCTGCGCGGTTGTATCATCCGTTACTCCTACCTCTTCCTCCGTCTGCGAAGTTGTTTCTGAAGGAGTTGTGGTATTCTCAACCGTTGTATCCGTAACAGGCGGGATGTATACAGAATCAGGCACTACAGGTGTTACAGGTACTACAGGTGTTACAGGTACTACAGGTGTTACAGGTACTACGGGTACTACAGGCGTAGGAGGTATTACTAAAGCATCGCCATAAAGCTTGCCTCTGCCTATCGCTCCGTTAAACTTAACCTGATTTGATGTGCTTGAATAGCCTCCGTCTGTCCAAGACACGCTTGCAGTATTTCTATAAAGTCCATCTCCATCATTCTGATAGGTACTGAACCAAAGCTGCATAGATACTACCTGAGGATTTCCATCCCTGTGCTTTACAAACATCGTATCTGTTACATAGGCTCTTGCCTTAACCTCCTCAGCTTCTATTTCAGCATCGGTCTTAAACGGAG
>JBHADN010000172.1:0-11378 GCA_041855085.1 Catonella sp. | reverse complement strand
TAATAGAGAAAAAAGACCGAAATCATATAGGCACTACACTTCCTGCAAAAGGTTTGTTTTTGATGGGGATAAGATATAGTGAAAAATCGCTTGACTTTTTGTAAAAAATTTAGTAGAATACCTTTTGTTGTTTAGGCAATGAATTGCTGCTGTGGCTCAGTCGGTAGAGCGTCGCATTGGTAGTGCGGAGGTCACGGGTCCGATTCCCGTCAGCAGCTTTGGTCGGCTGAAATCCTTGTATCGGGGTTTCAGCTTTTCTTTGCGTTTTGATAAATTTGAAAGAAATTTAGGTTGACTTTCCGCCTATACTTCCCTATAATCTAAGTCACATAAGTTTGATATACAAAAAAGCGTAGATGGTGCGTCTTAGGACATAGAAGTAGATGTGGCATACAGAGAGAGAGAACATTGGCTGAGAGTTTTCTTATGAAACCGTTTACTTTAACTTTCACACCGTAGCTGCAAGGCTTAAATCTAAGGAGAGTAGGTCTTGCCGGCAGCAACCGTTATGTGCGTAGAGATTTCAGACAGTATGTTTGATACTGCTGTCCGAAAATCAGGGTGGTAACGCGTAAATTTCGCCCCTGCAGTTGTGCAGGGGCTTTTTTATTTGGAGGGAAAATGAAGGAAAAACTGAAATCAATAGTGGATACTGCCGTAAAGCAGATTGAAGATGCGCTCGACAGCGCGGCACTGAATGAGGCAAGGGTAGGTATACTCGGCAAAAAGGGAGAGCTTACACAGCTCTTAAAAGGGCTTAAGGAGGTTGCTCCCGAGGACAGACCTAAGGTAGGTCAGCTTGTAAATGAGGCAAGAGAAGAGATTGAAAAAATGCTTGACTCGAAGAAAAAGGAATTTGAAAAGAAGATTCTGGAGATTAAGCTGTCATCGGAAACTATAGATGTGACTCTTCCTGCGAAAAAACATATGGTAGGGCATAGGCATCCGAACACCATAGCCCTTGATGAAGTCAAGAAGATTTTCATAGGTATGGGCTATCAGGTAGTAGACGGCCCCGAAATAGAGTTTGACTACTACAATTTTGAGGCGCTTAACATACCGGCAAACCATCCTGCAAAAGATGAACAGGACACATTTTATATAAATGACAAGCTTCTGCTTCGTACCCAGACCTCTTCGGTTCAGGTGCATGTTATGGACAAGGAAAAGCCGCCTATCAGAATAATCGCTCCCGGCAGAGTATTTCGCTCGGACGAGGTGGATGCTACGCATTCTCCGTCTTTCCATCAGGTGGAGGGGCTTGTAATAGACAAAGATGTAACTTTTGCAGACCTTAAGGGAACCCTTGCGGAATTTGCAAAAAGAATATTCGGAGAGGACACGAAGGTTAAGTTTCGCCCTCATCATTTTCCGTTCACGGAACCCTCGGCGGAGATGGATGTTTCCTGTTTTAAGTGTGGAGGCAAGGGATGCCGTTTTTGTAAAAATGAGGGCTGGATAGAAATACTGGGCTGCGGTATGGTACATCCTAATGTGCTTGAGATGAGAGGCATAGATCCTAAGGAATATCAGGGCTTTGCTTTCGGTATGGGACTTGAGAGAATTGCGCTTTTAAAGTATGAGATAGATGATATGAGATTGCTGTACGAGAACGATGTGAGGTTTTTGAAACAGTTTTAGGCGACAGATAATTTCAGAAACGGTCAAAATTTCGCAGGGAGAAAGAGCGGTTGCCCGAAGAAATGGAGATACTTGTTACAGACAGAATAGGAGATAAATATGAATACACCATTGTCATGGATTAAGGAGATGGTACCGGGGCTTGATTGTACCGTTTCCGAATATATGGACGCTATGACGCTTAGCGGAACCAAGGCTGAGAGTGCGGAGCATTTAGATAGAAATCTGGATAAGATAATAGTGGGAAGAATAAACAAAATAGATAAGCATCCCGACGCGGATAAGCTTGTTGTCTGCAAGGTACAGATAGATGAGGCGGGCAAGGAGGTACAGATAGTTACCGGTGCCCCTAATGTGTTTGAGGGAGCGGTTGTTCCCGTTGTACTGGATGGCGGCAGGGTTGCCTGTGACCATGACGGAAACAGGGCGGAACAGGGTTTTGAAATAAAGAAAGGAGCACTCAGAGGGGTGGATTCCTACGGTATGATGTGCTCTATAGAAGAACTCGGAAGAGATAAGCTCTATTATCCCGAGGCTGAGGAAGAAGGGCTGTATATCTTCAACCGGATAGAGGGAGGAGATAAGCTCGTACTCGGAAGTGATGCGCTGGAGGCTCTGTCGCTGCACGACAGCGTGGTAGAATACGAGGTTACGAGCAACAGAGTTGACTGTTTCGGAGTAGAGGGTATAGCAAGGGAGGCGGCAGCAACTTTTCGCAGGGATTTCATTCCTCCCGTTATAAAAGCTACGGGAAACACGGAAAGGGCTGAGGACTACATTTCGGTAGAAATAAAAGATAACGAGCTTTGTAAACGCTATGTTGCCAGAGTGGTAAAAAATGTGAAGATAGCACCTTCTCCGCTGTGGATGCAGAGAAGACTTTCAGCAGTAGGCATACGCCCTATAAATAACATAGTGGATATAACCAACTATGTTATGACGGAGATGGGACAGCCTATGCATGCCTATGACCTTGATACCATAGAAGATAAAAAAATAATTGTTGAGAGAGCAAAGGCGGGAGAAACCTTTGTTACGCTTGACGGCGAAGAGAGAAAGCTCGATGAGAGTATTTTGCTTATAAAGGACGGCAAGAAGGCTGTGGGCATAGCGGGTATCATGGGAGGAGAAAATTCCAAGATAAATGACAGCCTCAGCTCCGTTTTGCTGGAGGCGGCATGTTTTGACGGAACGAATATCAGGCTTTCAAGCAAAAAAGTGGGACTTAGGACGGACGCTTCAGGCAAGTTTGAAAAGGGGCTGGATCCCAATACCGCAGGAAGGGCTATGGCAAGAGCCTGCACGCTTATAGAAGAACTTGGAATAGGCGAGGTTGTAGGCGGAGGAGTGGATGTATATCCTGTAAAGAGAGAAGACGGGACGGTGGAATTTGACCTTGATGCCTGCAACAGGCTGTTGGGCACAAAGATTTCTGCGGAAGAAGCGAAGGAATATTTTAAGAGGCTCGAAATAACGATAAACGAAGACGGAAAGAGCGTAAAGGTGCCGAGCTTCAGACAGGATTTACTTCGCAATGCGGATCTTGCAGAGGAATTGGCAAGGTTTTACGGATATGACAAGATACCTACCACGCTTCCTAGCGGAGAGTCCACCGCAGGCGGAGAAACCTTTCAGATGGAAGTGGAATGGAAGGCAAGGGCGCTTGCAGAGCAGTTCGGCTTCTGCGAGAGCATGACCTTTTCATTTGAAAGCCCTAAGGCTTTTGAAAAACTTGAGTTCAGTGAAAATGCGCCTGAAAGAAAGGCGATTCGTATTGCAAATCCTTTGGGAGAGGATTATTCCATAATGAGGACGCAGACCATAAACGGTATGCTTACCTCTCTGTCAACCAATTTTGCAAGGAAAAATAGAGATGTAAGGCTGTATGAGCTTGCCAATATCTATATAGCTGATGAACTTCCGCTTACAGGCTATCCTGAGGAGAGGAAGAAATTTACTCTCGGAATGTACGGAGAGGGCGATTTTTTCAGTCTTAAGGGTGTGGTTGAGGAATTTTTATACAAGGTCGGAATGAAGCAGCTTGTTGTCTATAAGGCAGGGAAAAGCAGAACCTTCCTCCATCCCGGCAGGCAGGCGGAGATTTTGTATGAGGGAGAGAATATAGGCTGTATCGGAGAGGTTCATCCTCTGGTTCAGGAAGCTTACGGAATAGGCGAGAGAGTATATATTGCAGATATTGATATAATAAAGATTTGCGAAAAAGCAAATTTTAGCGTAAAATATGAAGGTATAGCAAAGTTCCCTTCAGTTAAGCGAGATGTCAGTCTGGTTATGGACAAGAAGCTTACATCGGGTGAGATTGAGGCTGTCATAAGGGAAAAGAGCGGTGCGGTTTTAGAGAGCTTGGAGCTTTTTGATATCTATGAGGGAGAGAGAATAGGTTTCGGAAAGAAGTCCATGGCTTACTCTATAACCTTCAGAAACAAGGAAAAGACGCTTGAAGAAGCGGAAATAACCGCGCTTATGGACAGTATAATAAAGGGGCTTGAAGCAATAGGGGCAGTTCTTAGAAGTTAAAGGAGAAATAAACTTATGAACAAAGATTTTGA
Source organism: Catonella sp. (assembly GCA_041855085.1). Taxonomy (GTDB): domain Bacteria; phylum Bacillota; class Clostridia; order Lachnospirales; family Lachnospiraceae; genus Catonella. The sequence goes on along the minus strand of JBHADN010000172.1, from coordinate 7,167 downwards.
AACGCTTAAGCCATATCTTGACAAATATATGGCGCTTAATGCAAGTCTGGGGCTTTTCAGCTGGGATACGGAAACGCTTGCACCTAAGGATGCTGCAGACCGTACGGCAAAGATAGTGGGGGTACTTGCGGGAGAGGCGTACAGCACAATAATGAACGACGAGGTAAAAGATATCGTGTACAGGCTCTCGGATGAAATAAAGAGCGGCAAGGCGGCAGATATCGGAGATATAGAAAAGGGGATAATCAAGGAACTTAAAAAGGACTATGAGAGGCTTGAGAAGATACCGGCGGAGGAGTTTAAGGCATACTCGGAGCTGCAGGCGGTAGGTTCGGTAAGATGGGCGGAGGCAAAGAATGAGAACAACTTTGAAAAGTTTCTGCCTACCCTCAAAGAGCTTATAGCGTATACGAAAAAGTTTGCAGGCTACAGGGCTAAAGAGGGACAGAAGCTTTATGATGTGCTGCTTGATGATTTTGAAGAGGGATTTAATCAGGAAGTGCTTGACAGGTTTTTCGGCAAGATGAAGGATGTAATAGTTCCTCTTCTTAAGAAAATTAAGGAAAAGCCGCAGGTGGATTACAGTTTTGCTTCAAAGAGTTATCCTGTTGACAAGCAGGCGGAATTCAGCAGATTTTTGGCTGAATATGCAGGCTTTGATTTCAACAGGGGTGTGCTTGCGGAGAGTGAACATCCGTTTACCAATCATATACATAATAGGGATGTAAGGCTTACAACTCATTATTACGAGAATAATTTTGAAAGCGCTATGTTCTCCACCATACATGAAACGGGGCATGGGCTTTATGAAATGAATATTCCCGACGAGATGGCGCTTACTCTTGTAGGAACGGGATCTTCTATGGGGCTTCATGAGTCGCAGTCGAGATTTATGGAAAATATAGTAGGAAGAAGCAAGGCATTTTGGGAGCCGCTTTATGACAGGCTTACGAAGCTGTATCCGGAGCAGTTAAGCGGTGTGAGTATAGACAGTTTTATAGCGGCGATTAACCGTACCGAGGCAGGGCTTATAAGAACCGAGGCGGATGAGCTTACATACAGTCTGCATGTGCTTATACGCTATGAGGTTGAAAAGAAGATATTTAATGAGGACTACCCTATAGAAAAGCTTCCGGAGCTTTGGGATAATCTGTATGAAGAATATCTCGGAGTAAGGGCTGAAAACTACAAGGAGGGTGTACTTCAGGATGTACATTGGTCGGGAGGTATGTTCGGCTATTTCCCAAGCTATGCACTCGGAAATGCGATAAGTGCACAGTTGTTCAATCAGATGAAGAAAGAGCTTGATTTTGAGGAACTGCTTAGGAAAGGAGAGGTTAAGAAGATTGTAGAATGGCTATCCGAGAAGGTGCATAAATACGGAAAATTAAAAAATACCGATGAAATTCTCCTGCTTGCCACAGGAGAGAAATTTAACGCGGACTATTATGTAGACTATCTTACAGACAAATTTTCAAAAGTATACGGACTGTAGGACTTACAAATGAGGAAGTTTATTAAAAACCATAAAAAAATATTTTTAGCGGCTATTTTTGGAATATATCTCCTGTCTATATGCTATTATCTTTTTTTGAGCGAGGCATGGGGCAGGAGAGATATTCTCCCCGAGTACAGGTATAATTTTGTGCCGTTTACAGAGATATCAAGATATCTTGAAAATATCGAAGCCATAGGCTTGGGCAGAGTTGTTGTAAACCTTGCAGGCAATGTGCTCGCCTTTGTACCGTTCGGTATGTTTGTGTACTGCTTTCTGAAAAAAGGGAAGCTGCCATTTTTAAGGACTGCAACCGTCGGCCTGCTGTTTACGGTTGTCATAGAGTGCATACAACTGGTAACGAGGGTGGGAATTTGCGATGTGGACGATATTCTGCTGAATTTTGCAGGGGTTGTCATAGGAGCAGTTCTGATGAAGCTGGTCTGACGGCGGAAAACCTCAGGGAAAAGACTGAAAACAAGGACTGTGACATAATAAAGGGATAATTGTAAAATAAATTTAAAATAAATGTATATGCAACCGTTGTAAGTCATGCTAAAATGAGGTAAAGAACAAGGAGCCGCTTGCGACTCTTTATGCCGAAGTCTTTTTATGTCATAGGAAAACCTGTGACATAAAAAAATACCGCCGAGGCGGTATAAAGAAATGTATGTGACAAGATTCGAACTCGCGACCTTCTGATCCGTAGTCAGACGCTCTATCCAGCTGAGCTACACATACAAATGTTGAGCGAGAAACATTCTATCACATATTTGACATTTTGTAAAGTCTAAATTTTAGAGTATTTTATAAAAATTTGGACAAACACTTATATTGAAAGGAAAATTAAGTATGTTAGCGACACTGATACCATTATTTGACAGTAAAATGGAAGTTTGTGCCTACTCGGTTTTTGCAAGAAGAGAAAATTTTCTTATGAACCCCGTCCTGCTCGGCACGGGAAGTCTGGACACTGCGGCGGAGCTTCTCGGACTTGAGATAGTTGACAACATGGGCATAGGTACACTTTCAGGGGACAAGGAAGTATTTATTGAAGTAAATAATATCTCGCTGTTTTCGGACATATACGGGCAGTGCAGCGCTCCTGCGGAAAAGGTTGTGCTTCTTATAGATTATAAGATAAACCCGGAAGAAATGTATGTAAAGAGGATAGCACAGCTTAAATCTCAGGGATATAAGTTTGCGATGAGAAAACTCGCCATAGACCAGTTTGAGGTGTACAAGCCTATACTCAGTCAGATGGACTATATACTTCTTGACCACAAAAAGATAAAAATAGATGTGGCTAAGGTTTACTTCGGCAATGTGTACCCTAACATAAAGCTTTGCGCTGTAAATGTAGACTCCAAGGAGGATTTTGAGAAACTTGCGGAAAATGGCGGATATGCCATGTTCGAGGGAGAATTTTTCAGACTTCCTGCCGTTACGAACAGCGGAGAGATGGCTCCTCTCAAGATTACATACATAGAGCTTTTAAACCTTGTAAACAAGCGTGATTTCGACCTTACAGAGGCGGCGGATATCATATCGAGGGATACTGCCCTTGTTATAAACATGCTTGAAATAGTAAATAAATTTGCAAGAAACTCAAAGATAACTTCCATCAGGGCAGCTACCGCAATGCTCGGACAGAAGGAAATCAAGAGATGGGCAAGCACGGCGGCTACGAAGTCGCTTTGCGCGGATAAGCCTAGCGAGATTATGCGTCTTTCCCTTATAAGAGCAAAGTTCGCTGAAAATCTTGCATATTGTTTTGAACTCGGAGCTTTCGGTTCTGAAATTTTCCTTATGGGACTTTTCTCCGTACTTGATGTACTGCTTGAGAGAAGCATGGAAGAGGCGCTTGAGCTTGTAAATGTGTCGGAAGACATAAGTACAGCTCTTCTTACGGGAAAAGGCAGGTTTGCACCATTGCTCAACTTCATGCTTAATTATGAGAGTGCCAACTGGCAGGAAGTAAGCAGAATTATGACTTTGTTAAAAATAGATGTGGACAATGTATATACCGCTTATATAGATGCGCTGGTATGGTACAGGGATATGTTTTTGTAATCAGGCGGAGGTGTCCCGGTGCTCAGGCTTATACTGCAGGTGTCGGTAAGTGGAGAAATCTCAGTCAGGAGATGTAAATAATGGAGCATTTAGCTGAACAGATAACGGAGGAACTGGATATACGGATAATGTTCGAAGTTCCTTTTTTCGGAGGCATATCCGAGTCTGTTGTCGTCACATGGATAATAATGCTGGTTTTCCTTGTGGCTTCAATAGCACTGACCAGAAATCTGAAGGTGGAAAATCCCGGTAAACGGCAGTTGGCATTGGAATCTGCGGTGACTTGGATTCAGGGAGTGGTAGGTAACATAGTGGGCGAGCATGGAAAGGCTTTTGTTCCATACCTTACAAGTGTGCTTATATACCTTAGTGTGGCGAACACAATAGGAATTTTCGGCTTTAAGCCGCCTACCAAGGATTTGAATGTAACTTTTGCTTTTTCGCTTTTCAGCATAATTCTTATTCAGTATGCAGGCATACATAAAAAGGGTGTGAAAAAGTGGCTTAAAAGCTTTACGGAGCCTATGGCAATCATAACACCTATAAAGATACTTGAAGTATTTACCACACCGCTTTCGCTTTGTATGCGACTTTTTGGAAATATTTTGGGAGCATTTGTGGTTATGAAGCTTTTGGAGCATTTGCTTCCGATAGGCTTGCCGGTTTTATTCGGCTTTTATTTTGATGTTTTTGACGGACTTGTACAGGCGTATGTATTTGTTTTCCTCACAGGATTATTCATAGGCGAACAGATGGAGTAAATGAAATCAACAAATTAAAGGAGGCACGTAGTTATGAGTTTATTGGCAATTGGAGCGGGTATAGCGGTTCTTGCAGGAATCGGTGCGGGTATAGGTATCGGAATTGCGACCGGAAAGGCGGCGGAGGCTACGGCAAGACAGCCGGAGGCAGCAGAGAAAATACGAAGCGTTCTTATTCTCGGTTCGGCACTTGCAGAGGCAACGGCTATTTACGGCTTTGTTGTAGCGGTTCTTATAATGATGCTGCTTAAATAGACATAGGCATTTAATGCCATAGGAGGAATGATGATTAGCATTGGTTGGAATTTGCTGTTTACGGCCATAAACCTTATTATATGGTATATTCTTGTAAAATTATTTCTGTTTAAGCCTGTAAATGATATTATCGAAAAAAGAAGAAATATTATAAATGAAAAGTTCAATGAAGCAGAAACAGCTAAAAATGAAGCGTATGCCCTAAAGGCAAAGTACGAGGACTCGCTCAGCTCGGCTAAAGAAGAGAGAGTCGGTATTTTAGAGAAAGCAAGGGAGCTTGCCGACGGAGAATATAAACGGATTTTGCAGGAAGCCGATATCAGGGCGGGAGAAATCATGGACAATGCTAAAATGCAGGCTAGAGAGGAGCATCAAAAAATAATAAGGGAAACTGATGCTGAAATAGCCGGTCTTGTGATGGATGTTACTTCAAAATTAGTACGGTTGCATAGCAGCGAAGAGAATGATAAGCTTCTGTACGATGAATTTATAACAAAAGAGGGGAAGATTGATGAACCTTAATAGTAATGATAAGGACTTCAGGGCTAAGCTTTTTTATGTTACACCTCCGCTTGAGGAGCAGCTTGACAAAATAAGAGATTTTGTCGCAACAAAGCAGCATGTGGATAAGAAAGATGTGAATATCGAGCTTATCGAGAAAAAGGAGTTGGTCGGAGGATTTGTGCTCCGTTTGGGGACTCACGAATATGATTGGAGTACCAAGGGGAAGTTTGACAGGCTTGTATCGCAGTTAATGTCGCCGTCGACAGTGAGTGATGTTTCATCGGAAGTAAATTACATAGATGACGGGCTGGATGCGGAAACAATTGCAAAAGAGAGAATTGCAAAATTCAAAAGCAGTATAGACAGTTTTGTGCCTGATACCGACGAGCAGGAGGTTGGATTTGTAATATCTACGGGCGACAGCATAGCAAGAATTCAGGGTATTGACCACGCTATGTACGGCGAGATGATAGAGTTCGAAAACGGCGCAAAGGGAATGGTGCAGGATATAAGAAGCGACAGTATAGGCTGTATCCTCTTTAACAATGCAGACACCGTAGTAACGGGAACCAAGGTAGTCCGTACGGGCAAAAATACAGGAGTACCTGTAGGTGACGGTTTTCTGGGAAGAGTGGTGGATGCGCTCGGAAACCCTATAGACGGAGGCGGAGATATAGTTGCTTCCGATTTTAGAGCTATTGAGCAGGATGCACCGGGTATAACGGACAGAAAGTCGGTGTCAGTACCTCTTGAAACGGGAATCCTTGCCATAGACTCTATGTTTCCTATAGGAAGAGGGCAGAGAGAGCTTATAATAGGTGACAGGCAGACAGGAAAGACCTCAATTGCTCTGGATACTATTATAAACCAAAAGGGAAAAGAAGTTATATGCATATATGTTGCTATAGGTCAGAAATCTTCGACAGTTGCAAAGCTGGTCAATGTGCTTGACAAACATGGTGCACTTCCGTATACGATAGTTGTTGCGGCAACGGCGGCGGATTCATCCGCGCTTCAGTACATCGTTCCGTATTCGGCTACATCTATGGCGGAGCATTTCATGTACAATGGAAAAGATGTGCTTATAGTTTATGACGATTTAAGTAAACATGCAGTTGCTTACAGAGCGTTATCATTGCTTTTAGAGCGTTCTCCGGGAAGAGAGGCTTATCCAGGAGATGTATTTTATCTGCATTCAAGGCTTCTTGAAAGAAGCAGCAAGCTTTCAGATGAATTAGGGGGCGGCTCCATTACAGCCTTGCCTATTATAGAAACGCAGGCGGGAGATGTGTCCGCCTATATTCCGACCAATGTAATTTCGATTACGGATGGTCAGATATTCCTTGAGAGCAGTCTGTTCTTCTCAGGTCAAAGACCGGCGGTAAATGTAGGACTTTCGGTTTCACGAGTAGGCGGAGCCGCACAGAGCAAGGCTATGAAAAAGGCTTCCGGCTCTGTAAGAATAGATCTTGCACAATATAGGGAAATAGAAGTATTTACACAGTTTTCGTCAGACCTTGACCAGGTTACGAAAAACCAGCTTATATACGGCAAATGCCTCATGGAACTTTTAAAGCAGCCTATGTGCAAGCCGCTGCCTCTTTATGCACAGGTCATAACCTTGGTTGCAGCTACCAAAAAGGTAATGATGCTTGTGGAGAGCCATGATGTCAAAGAGTTTCAGACTGAGATGCTGGGATATTTTGAAACACAGCATCCGGAGATAACCAGAGAGATAGAAAATCAGAGGGTGCTTACAGATGACCTCATAGAGAGAATAGTGGAGGCGGCGACGCAATTCCGCAACTTCTACCTCGGGGCAAAAGAAGGCAGGTAACTATGGCTAGTGCAAGAGAGATAAAGAGCCGTATCCGCAGTATAAAAGATACGGCAAAGATTACCAAAGCTATGTATCTGATATCTTCAACCAAGCTTAGAAAGGCAAGGAAGGAGCTTGAAGCTACGGAGCCGTATTTCTACAATCTGCAGATGGCAATTGCAAGACTTCTCAGGCATATACCGAATATAGAGCATGTATTTCTGAAAAATTTGGACGAAATACAGCCTGAAAAGAGAAAG
>JBHADN010000171.1:0-14589 GCA_041855085.1 Catonella sp. | reverse complement strand
GGATGTTCTGAGGCTGATAGATGCTTTCAGGAGCTACGGGCTGTATGTGGGAAGTGTAGTGCTTACAAAATTTGAGGGACAGGAAAGCGCAAGAGTGTACCAGAAAAAGCTTGAGGCACTCGGAATAAAGGTATACAGGCACTATGTAATAGCGGGCTATCCTAATGATGTTCCGACCATCATAAGTGATTCGGGCTTCGGAAAGAATGAATATATAGAAACGAAGCACCCTCTTGTAGTAGTAACGGCGCCGGGACCGGGCAGCGGAAAGATGGCGGTATGTCTGTCACAGCTCTATCATGAGAACAAGCATGGCATAAAGGCAGGTTATGCGAAATTTGAAACCTTCCCTATCTGGAATATGCCGCTGTCACATCCGGTAAATCTGGCTTATGAGGCGGCAACGGCGGATCTCAATGATATAAACATGATAGATCCTTATCATCTTGAGGCGTACGGTATTTCTACGGTAAACTACAACAGGGATGTAGATGTATTTCCTGTGCTGAATGCGGTATTTGAAAAAATATACGGCTCTTCCCCATATAAATCTCCTACGGATATGGGCATAAATATGGTAGGAAATTGTATTTTTGACGATGACGCTGTAAAATACGCATCCAGACAGGAGATAATAAGACGCTATTTTAAGGAGTTGTGCGAGGTAAGGCGCGGCAACAGTACACAGGCTGTGGTAGATGAACTGGAACTGCTTATGAAAAAGGCGGGTACAGGTGTACAGGACAGAAAGGCGGTTGCTGCGGCAAATACCAAGGCGGAGGTTACAGGAGAGCCTGCGAGTGCGATTGAGCTGAAGGACGGCAGCGTGATTACGGGAAAAACATCCGAACTTATGGGAGCTACCTCCGCAATGCTGCTGAACACGCTCAAGAAGCTGGCAGGGCTTGATGATGACTTAAGACTTATATCCCCCGCTATAATAGAACCTATACAGCGATTGAAAGTAAAGCACCTCGGCAACAACAACCCTAACCTTCATATAGCTGAAATGCTTATAGCCCTCACGATATGCGCAGGCACCGATGACAATGCAGCCAAGGCTGTGGCAAAGCTTGACGAACTGAAAGGCTGTGAAGCACATTCCTCGGTAATACTTTCAGGAGAAGACCAGAGAACCATGGCAAAGCTCGGAATAAATCTGACCTGTGAGCCTAAGTACCAGACAAAGAAGTTATTTCATAACTGATGCGGTAATACGCCCAGCCTTTGTATTTTGTTTTCAATCTTGTAACATCTTTGACATAAGTATATGATAACATAATCACATGTTGTGAAACTTACGGTAGGAGGATTTGATATATGGCGAGAGAAGTAGGAGCGGATTCATTTACATTGGATCTCAGTTTTCTTATAGGAGAGTATGAGAACAGGCTTGCTGCGGCAAGCGATGAGGAGGGTAAAAAGCGTATCGGTCAATTGCTTGATGCCTGCAGGCTTATGGATGGAAAGAGCCTCATGGAATTGTTGCTGCTTGTGGATACAGGCGCATTTAATAATATAATTTCAGCATACTGTGTAAGGGCGATGAGCGATTTGGGCAAGGGCGAGGAAGAGTGCCAGGAAGTACTCGACAAGCTGGCGGAGTTATATGATTTGGATGCGGAAGAGGTGGTAATTCCACAGCTTACAATTGAAACAGAAGATGAAGAGTAAACCCAACAGCAGATAAGAGGTGCTGATGTTTATTGAGGGACTTAGTGCGGGCAGTGAGGTAAGTCTTACTGCCTGCTTCGGGTTAAAAACGGTTACATTGGTTTCCAAGGTTGCAGGTATATATTTTCCGGAGGATAAAAAAGAAATATCCGATTTTCTGGAAAAGATGAAGCTGAGGTTTTCCAAATATATAGTGGTGGAATTATTTACCTTTAACGGCAGACCGCTCAGCTTTGACAATGCGGATATAATCTGTAATATAATGGGAGTGCATGCCTCTAAGCCTTATGAGTGGACTGAGGTTAAGGTTTTCAGGATAAATCTGGGCAAATATGGTTCCGCTCATATTGTGATAACGGACAAGGACATACAGCCGTTCAACAGGAGAGGCAGTTTCAGAGTGCTGCTCGGCAATGAATGTTATATCAGGCTGAAAAAAGAGGAGTACCTTCATAAGGCGGAGATAAGAGATATAAGCTCTGCGGGGGTAGGAATTATTGTGCCCAAGAGCATATTGATGGAGCCGGGAGATGATGTGCTGATAACATTTACGGATTATGTGATGATGTTTAAGCCGAGCAAAGAGAAAATGCCTGAAACCAAGCTGGAAAGGGACAGAGCGAGATTTAAAAAGCAGATATCCCTGATTGAGGCTATGAACGGCGGAGGTCCGGCAGAGAAGCAGAAGCAACGGGTAGAGCTTGTTGTAAAGGCTGTGGTTGTAAGGATAGTGGACACAATTCCGCGCAGAGTAATAGGCTGTAAGTTTCTCTCAATAAATGAGGAACTGGCAAGATATGTAAACGAAAAGCAGATGGAAAAGCGCAGAGAAAGAGCAAAAAGACCTACTTAAAAGGGTGTTACATTAAAAGCTGTAACACCCTTTTGAATTTGACAATATTTATCAGAACTTAATAAAGCCGAATACACTGGCTACGGAGCTTGCCAGTATGGTTATTATGCAGACAGGAGCAAGATATTTAAGGAAGAATACATAAAGCTTCTTTCTCTTAAATTCTGAAGACTGCATAACTTCCGCAATTATCTTATCCACACCTACAACATATAGTATAAGCACACAGGTGGAAAGTGCGGCTATAGGCATCATAAGCGAGTTTGTGAGGAAGTCGAAGAAGTCCAGTATTCCCATACCGAATATCTTTACAAAGTCCAGCACTCCGAAGCCGAGTGCAGACAGAGAGCCGAGCAGAACTATGACAACTCCGACAAATACGCTTGAGATGTTTCGCTTCCAGCCGAACTGATCCTCTACGGTAGAAACACAGGACTCGGCAAGCGCAATTGCACTTGTAAGCGCGGCGAGGAGAACAAGCAGGAAGAAAAGTATTCCGACTATTCTGCCCATTCCCATACTCTCAAATACCTTCGGGAGAGTTATAAACATAAGAGAAGGGCCTGCCTGAAGCTTTTCGGGATCTCCGTTATGGAAAGCAAATACGGCAGGTATTATCATAAGTCCGGCAAGAAAGGCTATAGCCGTATCAAAGATTTCAATCTGGGTAGTTGACTTTTCTATGTCAACCTCGGTTTTCATATATGAGCCGAAAGTATACAGTATACCCATGGCTATGGAGAGAGAGTAAAACATCTGTCCCATAGCGGCTACCACCGTCATCCAGGAAAAGTTTGCGAAGTTAGGTATAAGGAAGTACTTTACACCCTCTATTGCTCCCGGTCTGGTTACGGAGTAGACTGCAACTATGATTGCAAGCAAGACGAGAAGCGGCATCATGGTCTTTGAAACCTTTTCTATACCATGCTCAACGCCGGCAACTATTATAAGTAAAACCACAAGAGAGAATATTAAGAACCAGACTTCAACGCTTGCTCCATTTGTGATAAAATTCACAAAGTAGTTGTCGTCTGCAAGGGCAGTTCCGTTGTCAAATATGTATTCAAAAAGATATTTGAACACCCAGCCGCCTATTACGCTGTAATAAGGAATAATAAGCATAGGTATGACGGCATTTATCCAGCCGCCTATTTTGAAGGGAAGTTTCCTGCCGAATTTTGCAAAAGCACCTACCGGGCTTTTTCTGGTCATTCTTCCGAGGGCAGTTTCAGAAACTATAAGCACATAGCCGAAAGTGACCATAAGTATGAGATAGACAAGCAGGAATATTCCGCCGCCATATTTTGCGGCGAGGTATGGAAATCTCCATATATTACCGAGCCCAACCGCTGCGCCCGCGACTGCAAGCACATAGCCGAGCTTGTTGGAAAATGAGCTTCTATTCAATTTTGCTTTGTTTTTCATCTGTGTAAATCCTTTTAACTTTAATGTCCAAATTCAACCGAGCCCTGCAGCCATATCTGTCCTTTAAAGCGTCTGCCGGGAATAGCCTCTCCTATGAGGTCATTGTTGTTTATGGCTATATAAAAATCCACTCCGTTGCAGTTTACCAGCATTTCTGTGGAAAGCTCTCCTGTAAAAGAGTTTTTATGCGGCACTACCTCTTTTATAGTGCCGAGTATGGTATAATTGTCCGACTCGGAGCCGAAAGGTATAAGACTGCTTTCAACTATGCTGTATACATCTTCGGTAAGTATCCTTCTTGAAATCATAGCGTAGGTATCTATTTCCTCAAGAGTCAGAGTGTTGAGAGCATCCTCGTCGCCGTTTTTAGCCGCAATAAACAGCCTGTCCCTGTTTTTTGTTCTCTCGGCTTGAATTTTCTCCTGTTCGGAAGTTTTCATAACAGGAAGTATAATTTTTCCGGAAGCGGATAATCCCGAGAGAGTAAGGGGCAGTTCGGCAGAATGACTGTCTTCTTTTTTGAGAAGATAGTCGAGGGAATTTTGCAGATAAAAGATAAGAGATGTTCCGAAGTGCAAATCATCACACATCCCCGTGTAGGCATCCGTATCCATCCGCTTGTGTATGGAAATTTCTTCATAACAGCTTACTCTTGCGCCTACAAGGTAAGGGTAATAATGCTCAAGATGAAAGAATCCCTTCTCATCATATTCTCCGCGTATTGTAATGCCCATTCTATCCGAAAATTCAAGACTTTTTTCCACTATTTTGCGATTTACAGGCTCTGTAAGGGTAATTTCCTTGTTAAAGGTAGGATGAGTCATTACAAGCCCAAGAACCTTATCCAGTTCGGTTCTGGTATCAAGTTTTGAAAAACCGACAGCTCTTAAAAAACTATGCAAAGACTCACCTCCCGATTTATTTTAATGCTGCATACAGTACCTTGTTAAATATCGCAGTTACAAGCCTGCGGAACAGTTTATTTTAATGTTTTCTCAAGTTCCGCAACCACCTGCTTAAGCGTGCCTGCTTCAAACGGACTCTTAAGCCCTACTTTGCCCACAAGGTCTGTAAAGAAGTCCTTAGCTCCGAGATTGCAAAGCTTGAGATAACTTTCCCAGGCGGCTTTATAGTCTTTATCCATCATAGCTTTATACTGGAAAGCATTTGCCTGTGCGATGGCATAGTCTATATAATAGAACGGACTGTCATATATATGGTGCTGTCTCTGCCAGAAAGCTCCCTGCTCAAAGTAATCATTGCCCGAATAGTCGAGATGAGGCTTATACTGGCGCTCAAGATCTCTCCAAACCTCATTTCTCTGCTTTGGAGAAAGTCCCGGATTTGAATATACAATATCCTGGAAATCGTCAACCATAGTGCCGTAAGGTATAAAAGCGGCGGAGCCTTCAAGATGCATATCTATATAGTCTTTTTTTCTGTTACCGAAGAAAAGCTCCATCCAAGGCTCTGTGAAAAACTCCATAGACATGGAATGAGTTTCCGCAGTTTCCATGGTAATATCCGCATGCTCCATAATAGGATCGTCTATCATACAGAAGCCCTGGAAAGCATGCCCGCACTCGTGTGTCATTACATCCGCATCATGCGAAGTTCCGTTGAAATTTGCAAATATAAAAGGAGATTTGTAGTCAGGGAGATAAGTCATATATCCGCCTGTTTTCTTTGTCTTTCTGCCTATTACATCAAACAGTTCGTTGTCGCACATAAAGTTGATAAATTTTGCGGTTTCAGGAGAAAGCTCGTTATACATTTTTCTTCCTGCAAGAAGTATTTCCTCAGGAGTTCCTATAGGAGCAGGATTTCCGTTTGTAAAGTAAACCCCCTCATCCTCAAAATGAAGCTTATCAAGTCCCAGTCTTATTCTGCGTCTTTCGTGTAATTTTTCCGCAAAAGGTACAAAGTCGGCCTTAACCTGTTCTCTAAAGCTCTTTACATCTTCTCTGCCATAGCAGTTGCGCTGCATCCTGAAATAACCGAGGGTAAGGAAGTTGTCGTAGCCGAGTTTCTCCGCCTGTGCAGTTCTGTTTTTTACAAGCCTGTCATATATGTCATCCAGCTCTTCTTTATTGTTTGCAAAGAAGTCCGAATATTTTTTCCACGCTTCAACACGGGTAGCCCTGTCGGAGTCGATAAGATAAGGAGTCATAAGGGAGAGATTGAGTGTGTCGCCCCTCCAGTCGATTTTAGCTGTAGCGAGCAGCTTGTTGTAGCGGCTGCTGAGCGCATTTTCCTCCTGCATCATAGGGAGTATTTTTTCATCTACCGAATTTATGGCAAGCTCTATATTTTTAAACGCAACCTTGCCGATTTTTTCCTCAAGGAATTTACGGTGAGGAGAATTAAAAAGTTTCTTGTTATGCTCAACGGAAAGCGACTGTATTAAAGGACCTTTTTCGTCATAATAATCATTTTCCTTGCTGTAAAATTCGTCCGTCATATCAATTGAATGGCGGATTTGAGCAAGTGTCATACCTGTGTAGGTGTGGTTCATAAGTTCATAATACCTTTTATGTACTTCAAACTGCTCTTCCCCCGATTTGGCATTGTCGAAATCCTCGTTAAGCTTTGCGAAGTCTTTAACAAGCTCATCGACATCTACCCTTTTATAGGGCATTTCACTAAATTTCATTTTTATACCTGACCTTTCATAAATATATGTTGTCTTTATACTTGTAAATAACTATGTTAAGCTATTTTTAGCTGAAAATCAAGGGTTTAGTGATAAAAAAGTGACGAGAAAGCCGAAACCTTCCCGTCAAAAAAATAACAAAACTATCCGAATAGGCAGAAGAAATCCTTTAAACTTCCTTTATCATTTCGGAGCAGGCTATTGCAAGACAGCCGTGTCCTATGTGGGATGCAACGCTGAGAGAAAGGGGCTGCATGTTTATCTCGTAGTCAGGGAAGGCTGCGGAAACCTCTTCTTTCCAGGACTGCGCCTCTTCCAAGTTGCCGCTGTAAGCAAGATACAGGCTCAGGTTTTTATTTGTCGCCTGTGGCTTAAATCTGGTTTCCAAGTCATTTTTTACCGCATCTATCATTCCTTTTCTTGCCTGGGCTTTTCCTCTGCATTTAGCGTAAGCGTCAAGCTTATCTCCCTGTATCTGCAAAATAGGCTTCAGATTGAGAAGTGTACCTATTGCAGCGGCGGCAGGAGTTATTCTTCCGCCTTTTTTAAGATATTTAAGCGTGTCAAGAGCAACATAAATAGCCGAATTGGCGCTGTGTTCCTCTAAAATATGTTTAATCTCTTTGGCACTCTTTCCGTTTTCGGCAAGAAACAGCGCGTCCAGAATGGACTGGAACTGAGTTACGGAAACTCTCCTGTTGTTTACGACCTCAACTTTTCCGTCATAGTCCTTTGAAAGCATTGTAGCCGCCTCACAGGTGCCGGACAAACCGCTCGATATAGGGATGTATACAAGCTCGTCATACTCTTCAAGCAGCTTATCCCAGAGGTCGGCAGTATCCCCTATAGACGGCATAGAGGTTTTTATATCTATTTTGTCATCCTTTAATGCTTTGTAAAAGTCTTCCTGTGACATAGTCACATCCTCATAATAAATATTGTCGTTTATGAAAAAAGGAGTAGGTATGATAAAAACTCCCATTTCCTTAGCCATTTTCTGTGTAATTCCACTATTACTGTCAGCAAGTATTGCAATCTTCATTGAAATCACCTATCCTTATACATATAATTGGTTGTAAACAACCTGTTTAAAGGTTATCCGAAAAAGTCCAAATAGTCAATATATAAACTCAAATTATTCACAGGATATGAAAATATATTTTGATGGCGGAATCAGGGGAAAGTTCGGGATAAATTGTATGGATGGAGATAGTTATGACGACAGATGAAATATACATGAAACAGGCGATAAAGCAGGCGCATAAGGCAAGAAAGCTTAATGAAGTTCCTATAGGCTGTGTTATAGTAAGGGATGACAGGGTAATTGCGAGGGGATATAACCGCAGAAATACCGACCATACGGCACTTGCGCACGCTGAAATCATGGCAATAAAAAAAGCCTGTAAAAAAACAGGAGATTGGAGGCTTGAGGACTGCACTCTCTATGTAACCCTTGAGCCCTGCCAGATGTGTGCAGGCGCAATAGTTCAGTCCAGAATAAAAAAAGTCGTAATCGGAGCTATGAATAAAAAGGCGGGGTGTGCAGGCTCTATATTTAATCTGCTTGAAGAGGACAGATTTAACCACAAGGCGGAGGTAGTAAGAGGGGTGCTTGAAGAAGAATGTTCCGAAATGATGACGGAATTTTTCAGAGAACTGAGAGAAAAGCAGGACAAATCGGAACAGTAAAGCCATGCGTTTTGCTTCGAAACAGCTTCACAGACGGTACCTAAAATAAGAACTCGGCTCAGGCGCCCTTACGGCACATGAAAGATTTTGCTTAGTGCTGCTTTGTTCCCAACCTGACACGGTTCACAAGCTCTCATTGCGTAAGACCAAAACTTCAACATCCTTACCTTAGGGCGGCTCTGCAAAGACTGCCCCTCAGACAAAACATCACCCCTACTGGAGCGGATTGTAGGTACAGGGCACCGCTATCTCCCCGGCTGCATGGTAGTAACAGTATATTGAAAATGCGCAGAAGTGTCAAGTAAAAATGCGATATTTTGACATTTGAAAGCTGTCACAGGTTTAAAAAGGCGGTTTAAGCCCGCCGCGCAGGATATGTTTTTGTCATAGAAAATCGGACGGTTTTATGCTATTATGGTATATGCGTATCGGCGATACACACGGTAGTTCGAATATAACCCCGTTTGACGGCGGTTAAAACTTTAACAGGTGCGGTAAGGAAAGAAGAGAAATTTATGATTGTCAGTGATTTTGATATAGCGGTAATAGGCGGAGGGCATGCAGGCTGTGAGGCGGCGCTTGCGGCAGCCAGACTCGGCAAAAAGACGATAGTTTTCACGGTGAGCGTTGACAGTATAGCGCTTATGCCCTGCAACCCCAATATAGGAGGGACATCCAAAGGACATCTGGTAAGAGAAATAGATGCACTCGGCGGAGAAATGGGAAAAAATATAGACAAGACCTATATCCAGTCAAAGATGTTGAACCGGTCAAAAGGACCTGCCGTTCACAGTCTGAGAGTGCAGGCGGATAAGCAGGCGTATACGAAGAGTATGAGAGAGGTGCTTGAAAATACCGAAAATCTCACTATAAGACAGGCGGAGGTTGCTGAGATACTCGTAGAAGACGGCAAGGTCACAGGGGTTAAAACCTATTCAAAGACAGTATATAATGTAAAGGCTGTAATCTTATGTACGGGAACTTATCTAAAAGCGCGCTGCATCTACGGAGATGTAAGCGAATACACGGGGCCTAACGGGCTTGCGGCAGCCAATCATCTTACGGACTCGCTGAATGCTCTGGGTATAAGGCTCAGGAGATTTAAAACGGGAACTCCGGCAAGGGTTGACAAACGGACCGTGGATTTTTCAAAGATGGAAATTCAAAACGGAGATGATAAGGTAGTTCCGTTTTCATTTTCAAATGAGGGAAAAGATATAGGGAGAAAGCAGGAACCCTGTTACCTTACCTACACGAATGAAGAAACCCACAGAATAATAAGAGAAAATATAGACCGTTCTCCGCTTTATTCGGGTATGATAGAGGGAGTGGGACCGAGATACTGTCCGTCCATAGAGGACAAGGTTATGCGTTTTGCGGACAAGGACAGGCATCAGATATTTATAGAGCCGGAAGGGCTTTATACAAACGAGATGTATGTGGACGGAATGAGCTCGTCCATGCCGGAGGATGTTCAGGTTGCGATGTACAGAACTATCCCCGGACTTGAAAATGTAAATATAGTGAGAAATGCCTATGCCATAGAATATGACTGCATTGATGCCACCACTTTAAAAGAAAACCTTGAAGTAAAGGGAATAAGAGGGCTGTTTACGGCAGGTCAGTTTAACGGAAGCTCCGGCTATGAGGAGGCTGCGGCGCAGGGGCTTATAGCGGGAATAAATGCGGTAAAGCTTTTAGACGGCAAAGAGCCGCTTATACTGAAGCGCTCAGATGCTTACATAGGAGTGCTGATAGATGATTTGGTCACCAAGCACACCAAAGAGCCGTACAGGATGATGACTTCAAGGGCTGAATACAGACTGCTTTTAAGACAGGATAATGCGGATTTAAGGCTTACGGGGATAGGCTATGAAGTAGGGCTTATTTCTAAAGAAAGATACGAAAATCTTCTGCGTAAGCAAAGAGAGATAGAGGAAGAGATAAAAAGACTTAAAGCTAAGGTAATAGGCGGCAGAAAAGAGGTAAACGATTTTCTTGCGGAAAACGGAAGTTCTGCGCTTTCGGGAGGAGTTACGCTGGCGGAGCTTATAAGACGACCGGAGTTAAGCTATGAGCTTACGGCGGCTATAGATGAGGAGCGCCCGGAGCTTTCGCAGGCGGTAGGAGAGCAGGTAAATATAGAAATAAAGTATGAGGGCTATATAGAACGCGAAAATCGTCAGGTGGAGCAGTTTAAGAAGATGGAAAACAGGCTCATACCGGAGGATATAGTATATGAGAATATAGACAATATCAGAAAAGAGGCAAGGCAGAAGCTTGAAGAAATAAGGCCTCACTCCATAGGTCAGGCAAGCAGGATTTCAGGAGTTTCCCCTTCTGATATAGCGGTGCTTTTAGTATATATTGAACAGTATTTGCGAAAGCATATTAAGGAGTGATAGAATGATAGAAGCGGTTATTTTTGATATGGACGGGGTAATCTTTGATACAGAAAGGCTGATGATAAGGTGTTGGGAGGAAATAGGCATAAAATACGGACTGAAAGACATAAAGCCTCTTTGTATCAGTTGCATAGGAACCAATTATGAGCTTTGCAGGCAGAAGTTCAATGACTATTACGGAGGAGAGCATAAGTACGAGGAATATGACAGAAAATGCTTTGACCTTTACTTTGAGAAGATTGAGAAGGAGGGGCTTCCGCTTAAGGAGGGAGTTAAGGAGCTGCTGGACTACCTGAAAACTCGCAGGATAAAGATAGGGCTTGCATCTTCCAATATGAAGGATGTGATAAAAAGCCACCTGACGGGCTCAGGACTTATCGGCTACTTCGATGTGATAGTGAGCGGAGAGGAGATAGAAAAGAGCAAGCCCGAGCCTGACATTTATCTGGCGGCAGCGAATAAGTTGGGCTTTGAGAACAAAGACGGCTGTTTTGCGATAGAGGATTCGTATAACGGAGTTATATCCGCAAGCAGGGCGGGACTTAAGACTATTATGGTTCCGGATATTTTGTACCCTACGGAGGAGATAGAAAGCTTTACAGCAGGGGTACTGAACGATTTGGCTGAGGTAAAAAAATTTTTTAGCGAAAATTATCCAATATAAGGAGATGTGATGTATAAATATTTAATGTTTGATTTGGACGGTACATTGATAAAGTCGGGCGAAGGCATAACAGGCTCCGCCAGGTATACAATTGCCGCCATGGGAAAAGCGGAGCTTGGAGAAGAGGAGTTATTGAAGTTCATAGGTCCGCCGCTGTACGAGTCTTTTGTAGGGCTGTGCAAAATGACGGAAGAAGAGGCAAAAAGGGCGGTAGCCATTTACAGAGAGCATTATGAAAGGGAGGGCTACGCCTTAGCCCCTCTGTATGAAGGCATTACGGAGGTGCTGGAAGCGCTTAAAGCTATGGGAAAAACACTCATGATAGTTACCTCGAAGCCCTATGAGGTGGCAGAAAAGATAGTGGAACAGCACGGGCTTTATAAGTATTTTGTAAACCTTACAGGGCCGACTCATGAGGAGATTACGGTGCATAAGGATGAGATGATAAGACGCGCATTTGAGAAAACAGGAATAACAAATGCCGAAGAAGCGGTTATGATAGGCGACAGAAAGTTTGACATAGAAGCCGCAAACCGTAACGGAGTGGACTCCATAGCCGTACTTTACGGATACGGAAACAGAGAAGAGTTTGAGCGGGAGGGGGCAACCTTTATAGTGGAAACCTGTGAGGAGATAGTTAAGTTAATATCAAAGTAGGCTTTGTTTTTATAAGTTTGATAAGAAAAAGCTATAAAAAGAAGGGTGGAAACCCTTCTTTTATTTTGCTATACTAATCGCTGTTATTGAAGCCTATGAAAAGGCGCAGTAAATGCCCGTATTATGGGCGGATTAAAATATCAGGTCTGAAACAAGGAGGCTCAGATGGAAAAGTTTTTTAAACTTAAGGAACATGGAACTAATGTAAAAATTGAAACTATGGCAGGTATTACTACCTTTATGACAATGGCATATATACTGGCAGTAAACCCGAGCATACTGGGAGCGGCAGGCATGGATACGGGAGCGGTGTTTACAGCTACGGCACTTGCATCCGCACTTGCGTCTTTTTGTATGGCACTTTTTGCAAATCTTCCGTTTGTACTTTCGGCAGGAATGGGGCTTAATGCTTATTTTGCCTTTACAGTTGTACTGGGTATGGGCTACAGTTGGCAGCAGGCGCTCGCAGCCGTATTCGTAGAGGGTATAGTGTTTATGGTGCTTTCGCTCACCAATGTGCGTGAAGCTATATTTAACGCAATACCGAACACTCTCAAGCTTGCAGTTTCGGTGGGTATCGGCTTATTTATCTGCTTTATCGGACTTCAGAATTCCAAGATAGTTGTAGACGGAGCTACCCTTGTAAGCCTGTTTTCTTTTAAAAAGTCAATGGAGGAAGGAACCTTCAGCTCGGCAGGAATTTCGGTACTGCTTGCCTTCATAGGAATTTTGCTTATGACCTACCTCCTCTTCAAGAAGGTAAGAGGCTCAATACTTATAGGAATGGTTGCTCTTTGGGTAATCGGTATGATTCTTCAGCTCGCAGGCATTTATGTACCTAATCCTGAAGCGGGATACTACAGCATGTTTCCGTCAGCTATAATTTCGGCTCCGGCATCTATGGCTCCGACCTTTATGAAGATGGACTTCAGCCTTATAGGAAGCCTGGATTTTCTGGTAATTATGTTCGCTTTCCTTTTTGTAGATATGTTCGATACGCTCGGAACACTCATAGGCTGTGCTTCAAAGGCGGATATGCTTGACAAAAAGGGAGAGCTTAAAGGTATAAAGGGCGCTCTTATGGCGGACAGCATAGGAACGGCGGTAGGAGCAATGTTCGGAACTTCTACCATAACAACCTTTGTAGAGTCCTCATCAGGTATTTCGGAGGGCGGAAGAACCGGACTTACCTCTGTGGTGTCGGGGCTTCTCTTCCTCGTGGCGCTGTTTTTCTCCCCTGTTTTCCTCTCAATACCTACCTTTGCAACCGCACCTGCTCTTATAGTGGTCGGTTTCCTTATGCTCCAGCAGGTAACTAAGATTGACTGGGACGGAGATATTCTTGAAGCGGTTCCTGCTTATATCTGTATCTTCGCTATGCCGTTTTTATACTCCATTTCGGAGGGTATCGCATTCGGAGTTATCTCCTATGTGGTACTTCATTTGATAGGAGGAAAGGCAAAGAAGATTACTCCTCTTATGTACATACTGGCGGTACTGTTTATCGGTAAGTATATATTTATGTAGGATTACGGAGCGGCTGTACATACAGTTTAATTTTATGAACGAAATCAAAACACCACGGACTTTGTGATGAGCAAAGGATTGTGGTGTTTTTTCTGTCGCAGGAGCAAAGAGTCACAAAGGACTCTTTTTTATTTTGAAGAATACGGAGCTTGAAGGAAACATATTTCACAAATAATTTGAGATTAAGTATTTACTTTTTTAAAAAAAGGATGTATATTATAAAAACAAAGTTGTTATGATGTCATAACATCATAACAATATAACAGCATAACAACATAATCTATATTATTAAGGAGGTTTCAAATGAAAAAGGGTATTACAAAGATACTTGGCTGCGTGCTTGCTCTGGCTTTGTCGGTATCGGGTACGGCAGGCTGCGGCACAACAAAAAACGGAGAGTCTTCAACTAAAAGCGCTGCGACTTCCACAGCAGCGGAGAAAAGCAATATTAAGCTTGCTGTTGTATGCTCGGCGGCAGGGCAGAACGACAACGGCTATAACCAGACGGCGGTTGAAGGAGCAAAAAAGGCGGCGGCTGAACTGGGGGCGGAGTATAAGGTAGTTGAGCCTACAACAGGCGTACCTCAGGCGTTGGAGGCTTTAGCGGAGGACGGCTACAATCTCATATTTAATCTGGAATATGATTTTGAAGCGCTTATTAAGGGTACAGGCGGAGCAAAGCCTATAGCCGAAATGTATCCTGACACAACATTTGTATGTTTTAATGACGATCCGAACAAGGATAAAAACGGGCAGGTAATACACAAGAATGTAATTAGTGTCCTGTTTGATGTACATGAGGCGTCATTTGTAGCAGGAGCACTTGCTGCTATGGTAAATGAAAATGCTGCAGAGCTGTTCGGTACCGATGGATATAATTTTACGGCTAATGATGCGGGAGGACGCAGTGTAGGTTTTATAGGAGGAACAAATTCAAACGGAATCACGGTATTTTCGTACGGATTTATCGAAGGCATAAATTATGAGGCTGAGAAATACGGTGTAAGCTATGACTACTACTCAAAGTACGATGCAGGCTTTG
>JBHADN010000170.1:0-9245 GCA_041855085.1 Catonella sp. | reverse complement strand
CTCAACGATGTTTCTTTTCTTCCCCTGTAATCAAACGCTACACTGCTCCCGTCTTAAAGACTGAACTCCGCATAATCCTCCTCCGTTTCGTCTGAAACCGCGTTCGATTTGGCATAAGCAAAGCTTTCTACGCCGAATATCTCCCTTATATCCATGTCGGGATTTTGATACATAATATCCAAAACCTCAATAAAATCCCTGATTACCTCTCTCGGCGTTATATTTAAATCGGCTCCGACTCTCTCATATTCCGTTTTTATGAAGTAGGCAAGCCCTTCCTCACTAAGCCTGCTCTCATAGCCGTAAAGGTCGGCGTGCATCAGGGACAGTTTCTCACATAAAATGAGCATTTCCTCGGCTGTAAGCGCTTCCAGTCTTATTACAGGCCCCAGCAAATCTCTAAGCCCCTCTCTGGAAAACTTTCCCTCCGCAATGCGCGAGCGCAAAGCCTCATAACTGTATACGCCCCTTCTTCTGTCCTCCATAGCCTGCGGTGTAGTTCCCATTATTATTCCCAGATATTTTGCCTTTCCCTGCAGAGTATCGTTGTACATGGCAAGTATTTTTTCATAATTGTATTGTCTGCTTATTGAGTTCGGTATTTTATAAATATTTACAAGCTCATCTATCATTATCATCATGCCGCTATAGCCCGAAAGTCTGAAAAATACGGCAAAAAGCTTGATATAATCATACCAGTCATCATCCGTAATTATGATATTTACTCCCAGTTCTTCCTTTGCTTCACGCTTCAGCGTATACTCCCCTCTGAACCAGCGTATAACCCTTGCTTTTTTGTTGTCATCTCCTTCAATATAGGCATGGTAATATTCTGAAATCAGTCTTGCAAATTCAAAGCCATGTACAAGCTCGCTTATCTTGGCGGTAACCGCATATATTTTTTTGTCTATAATTGTAGTAAGCCTTTCATCCCCTACTGCATATCCGCTTTCAGCCACAGCCTCACTCTGTACGGAATTTATCCACCTGTCAAGCACGAGGTTCAGCGCTCCCCCCTCGGGCTTCGTCCTGGTTGAAAGATTGCCTATGATTTCCCTGTATGTCGAAAGTCCCTGCCCCTTTGTGCCTTGCAGACGCCTTTCCGGCGAAAGGTCGGCATCCGCCACAATAAACCCCTTGTCCATAACATAGTTTCTTATAGTCTGTAAAAGAAAGCTCTTGCCTGCGCCGTACTTGCCTACTATAAAGCGGAACGAAGCTCCTCCCTCCGATATTATATCCACATCATGCAGAAGCGACTGTATCTCATTTTTTCTGCCTACTGCGATATACGGCAGACCGATACGCGGCACAACACCACCCTTGAGAGAATTGATTACAGCCTGTGCTATACGCTTCGGCACTTTCAGATTTTGTTCGTTCACCTATATTTCCTCCATGACTGAAATTTTATAAATTATCCTTATCTGTTCTTTTCCACAGTTTAACACACCTTATGCCGCAGTTCAAAGCCGGTGCAAATACCTCTCAATCTCTGCCCTGTAATCCTCAATCAGACTTATATTTTCGCCGTCACATTCCAATACATTGTCGCCGACCTCCTCAAAAAATATCTCGTTGATTTCATCTGCGATAATCTCAGGCATTATTCGGTTTTCCTTTACAAAGCTTACAGGGTTCTCTCCCTCCAAAAGCCGCTTGATTACAGCCGTTTGAATACTGCTCAGTCGTCCTGTCGCGGTAGCTTCGGTATCCTTCCCTGCGTTCTCTGTCCGTATTTCAGGCTTTTTATCCGCTTGTTTCTCCTCCGCTTTATCTAAAGGTTTGTCCTTCTCATGCTCTTCCCTTTCTTCCTCTGTAAGCAGGCTTTTACCCGTTTCTGCGGCTGTCTTTCTTATCTCGTCCAATTTGTCAAATCTTATGCTGATCTTAGGCTTAGCCGCTTCAAGCTGCTCTTTTCGCTCCTTTTCAATAACCATATCAATATAGCCTGCTGCCCAGGCTCCGTCTTCTCTCTCCTTTAGAGGAGAGCCGGTGTTCAGATACAGCCTGAGTCTTCTGTCCGCCTCTCTTAACAGGCTGTTGAATTTTTCCTTGTCAAAATGCAGACTGTGGTAGCCTCTTTCAACCCATCTTCCTCCTTTATGGATATAGCTGCGAACTTCGTTTAAATGATATACCTCATCATCTCGCTTTTCCTCGCTGTAGTACATCGCATTGGAAAGCGGATGCCATATATATGAGCATAAACCTCCAAAACAGGCTGTAATAAGGGTTTTTCCGCCCTCGTTACAGTGTTTTAGAGATACCCTCCACACCTCTGCAAACAAATGTACCCCTCTGCTTCCCTGTTTTTTTACAACCGCTGAAGATGCAAGTCTTGCCGTTCCGAGCAGGCAGAGCGCCTCAAATATCTCTTCGTCGGTATGTACATCGGGCTTTTCGAGGGCTGCGAGCGCCCTGTCTTTTTTTATCATTTCTTCGTCTGCATATTCGCAGGCTATCTCACTTTCAACCCCTTTAAGGACGGCAAGCTCAAGCTTCCATCTGCTAAGACAGTTTTTTAACAGTCTGTCCGTATTTTCAGATTTCATGTAGAAGTTTTCAAACTCCCTCATCTTAATCAGGCTCTCAAGCACTGAAGATACTCCTATGCCGTTTAACAGCTCATATAAATACATATATGAATACGAGAGATTGCCGTTTCTGAAATCCCCGCAGCGCAGCTTCGTTCTCCAGCTGAAATAGCCTCTCAGATGATTCAGCCTCATATCGTGATAGGTAGGAAAATAGTATGACAGCCCGGTCTGCCACTCCACCTCGTCTTCATAGTCCTCCATAAACTTTCCCTGTATGTAGAAATTTTTACATTTTTGCCTTAACGAGCCGTCCCCATGTACATACAGACTGTGCATCTGCCGTATTTTCTCCGGAATACCGCCGGTTTTACCGCCAAACCTCTCGCTTCTCTCAAGCGCATTTTGCAGATGTGAAATAACGGTTTCCCTGAACTCAGGCTTTCTTATCTCATATACGTTGCCTTCCATCCCTTTTTTTATACCTGAAAGCACATCTTCAAGTATAATTTTGCCGCCATTATCGTTGATTCCCATTGCCCTGTCAAAAAGCTTATATACCACCTCTTTTTCGGTATTCTCTCCAAACTTTACGCCCAGCCATTTATTGCCTTTCATTTTAAACGGCTTTGAAAGATAAGATGCTCCTATCTCCTTTAGAGCCTCCTGACCGCATTTTATATCGCAAAATTCAATATTTTCTCCCGTTTCAAAATCCCTGTGCCTCATAAGCAGAGCTATCCACTTGCCGTTATCCGGCTCAATAAGTACTGAATAATTTTGAAACTCCTGCCACTTATATTTTTCTTTTATATTAAATTTTTCCTCAGCATAGATGACAAGCTCCGACAATTTCATTTTATCACCAACCCCGCAATTGTTATAAGACCCATGATACCATGTAAGCATATTAAAGAAAACATGATTTATTCAATACAGCTTTAATATTTCCGTATACTGTAGCCTTTCGGTGTCTACTTTCACCGTTACTGCAATCTAATGCCATAATTTTATGCATTATTCATAAAATATTTTGTGGATAGGGCAGCAGATTTTTTAATTTTTATGGTTACAAAAATAAATTTATTGTGATATACTGAAGTTATATGACATTTTTCATAATTATGATAATTGTGTACTCAGCTTTTAAGCGGTAGACAGTTGGAATAATGTGCAGCTTGTTAAATACCTAACAATTAGCTTTACACATCAAGAAAGTAGAGGGTAATGAATGAAACTCAGAAAAAAAATGCTGGTGCTTATAGGACTTCCGGTACTTTTGGTACTCATAGTTCTATCCGTTGGAACTTATCTTTTTTCCAATAACCTGATTATTGGAGCTGCGAAGGAATATATGACCGTTAGCTCCGAAAAACATGGTTCAGACATAGAAACCATAATAAGCAGTAAATCTTCTTATGTAGATTCTGCCGCCATCGACATCAGCGGAGGCTCAATGAGCAATGATGCACTGCTTATCAAGCTTACTAACCAGACTAACGGAATACCTGATTCCCTCGGACTTTTTGTAGGACTGGAAAACGGTGTATATCTTGACGGCTCCGGTTGGGTTCCGGATGCGGATTACGACCATAAAACAAGACCTTGGTATACAAGCACCATAGGAAAAAACGAGCTTGTAATCTCCGAACCGTATAATGACTCTGCCGGCAATTCGGTACTTCTGTCAATCAGCAAGGGCATTACACAAAACGGAGTAGCCGGAGTGCTTGCAATGGACTTATCTCTTAAGTCGATAGTGGACGAAGTAAAATCCGTACAGATAAGAACCACCGGAAATGCTTTTCTGCTTGACTCCAATGGAAATTTCATGGCGCATTCAACCTACACTTTAAGTGATAATATCAACTCTGTGGACAGCGGAAAATTTGCGGATGCGGCAAGCAAGTTTTTAACCGGCAGTCAGGAATTTTTTGAAGCCGATATACAGGGCACGGATATGTTTTACGCTACCTATCCTGTCAAAGGAACGGATTGGACTCTTGTTCTCAGCGTTCCGAAGGCCGAGGTGCTTGCAGACTCCGGCAGCCTCAGCATATTTATGATTATAATTTCACTTGTTTCACTTGCCGTAATAGTGACTGTAATCCTCATGGTTTCCAAAAATATAACCGTTCCTATAATAAGGCTGGTGGGCTGTGTGACGGGAATGGCTGAGTACGACCTTACTCTTACGGAACGCTCTCCGTCTGTAATCTATTCCAAGAACAAGGATGAGATAGGCGAGATTTCAAGGGCGCTTATTAAGGTTAAAAATACTATGAAGGATATCATGACAGGAGTAAATGATATTGCAAGTCAGGTATCCGCTTCCTCGCAGGAACTTACCGCAACTTCGGAACAGTCCGCTGAGGGTGCTGAACAGATATCAAGAGTTATTTCCGAAATCTCCCAGGATGCTATGACACAGGCGGAGGATATGCAAAAAGGTGCTGAAGCTATGGACACAATGCGTATTGCATTAAGAGAAACCGAAGATATCATAGAAAATCTCAGCGCAATATCAAAGGAAGTATATTCAGCAAAAGAAAACGGAATGGTGGCAATAGACGAACTTATAACCGCTACGGAGGAAACAAAGAAATCATCTTCATCAGTAGCCGATGTTATTAAAAACACTAACGAAAGCGCGATAAAGATTGAGTCCGCAAGCGATATGATTAAATCCATAGCAGACCAGACAAACCTTCTTGCATTAAATGCCGCAATAGAGGCTGCAAGAGCCGGAGAAGCAGGCAGGGGCTTTGCCGTAGTCGCTGAGGAAATAAGGAAGCTTGCCGAGCAGTCAAATACATTTACCGAAGAAATCAAAGAAATAGTAATAGAGCTTACAAACAAGACAAAAGAAGCGGTTGACATTATGGACTTTGTTCAGGAGGTAATGGTTAAGCAGTCTGAAAAGGTTGAAAAGACCAAGGCTCAGTTTGACATAATCTCTGAAGAGCTTGACAAGAACAATGTTGCAGTGGTAAATCTTGATAAGTCCGGAAAAGACTTGGAAAAGACTAAAAATACACTTATCGGAATAGTTGAAAACCTTTCCGCTCTGTCAGAAGAAAATGCGGCGGCAGTACAGGAAACCTCCGATATAGTACAGGCTCAGACAGCTTCCGCACAGGACATAGCTTCCTCAAGTTCAAGCCTTGCCGATATGGCACAGGAAATGAGTGAGATGATAGCTAAGTTTAAGCTGTAAGGCTCAAATTTTAACGGGCTGTTGCTTCAAAAGCGACAGCCCGTTTTTCAATCAGTATTGGAAGCCCTCTGCAAGGTTTGATTTATCTATAAGTTTTTTATAAAGCTTAGAAGTTTTTAAGAGTTCTTCGTGACTTCCTGTGCTTTCTACCTTTCCTCTGTCAATAACTACTATCTTGTCTACCTTTTCAACCGACTTCATCCTGTGGGTTATAATTATAACTGTCTTTCCCTCTATCAGCCTGTTTAAAGAATTTTGAATTTTTAATTCATTTTCCACATCAAG
Source organism: Catonella sp. (assembly GCA_041855085.1). Classification (GTDB taxonomy): domain Bacteria; phylum Bacillota; class Clostridia; order Lachnospirales; family Lachnospiraceae; genus Catonella. The sequence goes on along the minus strand of JBHADN010000170.1, from coordinate 3,206 downwards.
GCTCGCGCTGATTTCATCCAGAAGAATTATAGGCGCATTTTTTAGAAATGCTCTGGCTATGGATATTCTCTGCCTTTCTCCTCCGGAAAGCTTTCCTCCGTTTTCTCCTATTACAGTCTTATATCCGTCAGGCAGCTTTTCTATAAATTCATGGCAGTTTGCAAGCTTTGCGGCTTCAATAACCTCTTCATCCGAAGCATCTGCTCTTCCTATTCTTATATTGTCCATAATTGAAGCGTTGAACAATATTACATCCTGAAATACGAAGGATATGTTATCAAAAAGGGAATCCGTTGAAATATCTCTTATGTCATGCCCGTCTATAATTATTTTCCCGTCATTATAATCATAAAGCCTTGACATAAGCCTAAGCAAAGTGGATTTACCGCAGCCCGAAGGTCCTACAACAGCTGTAACTTCATTCTGCCTTGCCGTAAAGCTTACCCCGTTTATTATCTTAGTATCTTCATTATAACCGAAATGCACATCTTCAAGCCTTATATCAAAGTTTTTAAGCTTTACCTCGCTGCCTTGCTGCACCTCCGTATCTCTAAGCTCATTTATTCTATTTACTCTCGAGTCTATGTAAAACAGCTCCACAAAGCTCTCTTCTATTGCCCCTACTGCATCTACAAGCCTTACTGCCGCGAGGAAAAAGCCTATTATAAAAATAATCTCTATTGCGTTTGCTTTAAACAGTATAGCCGAAACAACCGCAACCGCGCCGATAGTCAATTTCATAAAGGTAAGTGACAAAAGCATAGGAATCGCCTGAACAAACTCCGTTTTAAGCCTTAACTTCTCCGAATCCTCCAAGACTTTTGCCGTATTCTCAAAGTAACTCTTGGTAAGTCCGTAGCTCTTTATTTCTCTCTGCATTTCAATAGTTTCCTGAAATGCTTCAATCATTTCCCTTGATTTCAGAAAATATTTTCCCGTCCATTTTTTCTGAGCGTTCTTTGACAGATACAGCATCAAAAATCCCGTAACTAAAGGCAGAACTACCGCCAGAGCAAGCAAAGGACTTGAAAAAAACAGGGTTATCGCTATCACAACCAGAAATGAACTGTATCCTATGCAACGCGGCATGGCATGGCTCATTGCATGCTCTATATCAAGTACATCCTGCATTATGGTCTGTGCCATATCGCTCAGGTTGTGCCTTGAGAAGTATGACAAAGGCAGCTTTTTTATTCTGTCGGCAATTTCAAATCTCAAATCTGCCGACTCTTTGTATGTAGCATTAAATGTGTTTACATATTCCATGTCCACAACAAGGTAAGTTATTGCCGCCACTATGGCAATTGCAATGATATAGTGCATCGCCGACTTGTCATTGCCCGTGATCACATTGTTTCCATAATACATTGCTATCATCATAAATGCCATATAACCCGCATTTACCAAAAAAGACAATATGCTTGATTTTTTTACGGCTTTTATACCGCTGTCAGTAAGACCAAATTTCTCTTTAAGAAACCTATCCATCAGCCTACCCTCCATTCATTCGCTTTTGAATACTCCTGCTGCAGTGTCCTGTACACGCTGTCTTTTCCTATCAGCTCGCTGTGACTTCCTCTCTCTATAATCTTTCCGCCGTCTACCACCAATATTTCATCTACATTTCTTATTGAGCTTAGCCTGTGGGCAATCATGATTACCGTTCTTCCCTTCATGAGATTTGAGAGCGCCATTTGAAGCTCATACTCATTCTCAGGATCCGCCGCCGCAGATGCCTCATCCATAATAACAATTCCGGCATTTTTCAGTATAGCCCTTGCAATTGTTACCCTCTGCATCTCTCCTCCGGAAAGATGGACTCCCTTGGCTCCTATGACAGTTTCCTCTCTTGTATCGAATTTTTCTATTATTTCATCGCATTGTGCAAGTCTGAGAGCCTCCATAACCTGCTCCTTGCTCGCCTCAGGATTTCCTATTTTTACATTTTCATATATAGTGGTCTTGAAAAGCTTAGCATCCTGAAATACATTTGCTATGTTTTTTGCTATCGCCTCCTCTGTATATTCCTCAAGAGAATGCCCTCCAATAATAATTTCTCCTCCGTTCAGCTTATAAAAGCCTGAAATCAGCTTAGCTATAGTAGATTTTCCTGAGCCGGACGCCCCCACAAGCGCATACTGTCTGCCCTCTTCAAGCCTGAAAGAAAGGTTTTCTATTACAAGGCTCTCCTCATATCCGAAAGTTACATTTTTAAATTCAATACTGCCGCCCTTCATCTCGGTTACATTTCCGCTGCTTAGCTTTTCCGCCGCCATTTCATCAAAGATCGCTTCTATCTTCCCTATGCAGTTATTCGCCTGAAATACATACATTCCTACATACATAATCTTCATAAATGATATCAGAATGACACCGTTGAATGCTGCATAAAACATAAATTTTGAAAGAAATTCTCCTGTATTTCCATCCTCCATATAGCCAAAAAACAATGCTGCCAGATATATGGCATTGAAAAATACCTGAAACAGCACATACCATCCCCTGCAGCTCATACTATACTGAAACGCAAGCTTGGAGTAGTCCGTTACCGACTTGTAAAACTCCCTGAGAGCCTCTATATTTGCCTTAAAAATCTTTAGCACGGGAATACCTCTTACATATTCCACCGCCCCGCCGTTCATTTTTTCGGAGGCTTTCAGATAACTTTCCAAAAAGGACATCTCGCCCGCCATCTTCTTTGTAATAAAAAGTCCTGTGATAAGCGTTACGGTAAAGAGCAAACCGAGCCGCCAGTCAACATAAAATGAAAGTCCTATGCCTAAAACAGGTATAAATACGGCAGTTGAGAGATCCGGTATGAGATGTGCCACACTCATGTGTGTGAGTACGGTATTGTCATCGATTATTTTCCTTACCCTTCCGGATTCATTTTTATCAAAAAAGCTGAAAGAGGAATTCATAATATGCCTGATTCCTTCTTTTTTCAAATTTGTTTCAAGACGAAATGCCAGAACATGCGTAAGAAATACCGCCCCAAAATAAGTAATTATTCCGGCTACAAGATAAATCACAATTTTTGAAGCTGCCTCTGTAAAATCCACCTTTTCAGAGTCCGTTATAAGCTGTTTAAAAAAATGATATATGTAGTAATAGCTTATTATCATAAACACCGCAGAAACAAGCGACATTAAAATGCCTCCGTATGCACAGCTTAAGCGCTCAGGCGCATACTGTTTAAGTTTTTT
>JBHADN010000169.1:0-3014 GCA_041855085.1 Catonella sp. | reverse complement strand
TTTTAAAAAGGCATCCCGGGTTGAGAGGATGCCTTATCTCTGCCTTTTCGCAAAGGCGGGGTTGAGAAAATCAGGGAAGATTAAAGGATTAAAAGGAGAAAACAAGTGATATTTATAAAAAACGGTCATCTGGTGGATGTAGAGGCGGGCAGAAACGGCTTGTATGATTTGTTGGTGGGAGAAGACGGCAGGATTTCAAAGGTTGCGGAAATCGGGGGCATTGCGGATGAAAACTTCGCGAAGGATACAAGAACTATAGACGCGAGCGGCAAGTATGTGCTTCCGGGCTTCATAGATCTTCATGTACACTTCAGAACTCCGGGGCAGGAGTACAAGGAGGATGTGAGGACGGGCAGTCTGGCGGCGGCAAGAGGCGGATATACCACGGTGTGCACTATGCCGAATACCAAGCCCGTTATGGATACGGTGGAGCATCTTAATCTGCAGCTTGAAGCGATTAAAAAAGACGCCGTAATAAATGTGCTTCCTACGGGAACTGTGACTATGGGGCAGGAAGGTAAAGAACTTTCGGACATGGAAGGAATGAAAAAAGCCGGAATAGTCGCAATAACCGAGGACGGAAAGTCCGTAATGAATGCGGAAATTCTTGAGAAAGCCTTAAAAGAGGCGGCAAGGCTCGATTTACCGTTCTTTGACCATTGTGAAGATGCCGGACTTGTAAACGGCGGCGTTATGAATGCGGGCAGGAAGGCGGATGAGCTGGGAATGGCAGGCATAACCAATGAGGTCGAGGACAGCATAGCAAGAAGAGATATTGAAATAGCGAGAAAGGCGGGGGCAACTATCCATCTTTGTCATTGTTCCACAAGAGATACGGTAAAGATTGTTAAGGAGGCAAAAGAGAGAGGTGCAAAGGTAAGCGCGGAGGTTTGCCCTCATCACTTTACGCTCACAGACGATGATATAGCAGAGGATGATGCAAATTTTAAGATGAACCCTCCTTTAAGAAGCAGGGAGGATGTGGAAGCGCTGAAGGCGGGGATTTCCGACGGCACTATGGGGATGATATCCACAGACCATGCTCCTCATTCAAAGGAAGAAAAGGAAAAGAGCATAAAAAATGCCCCTTTTGGAATAGTAGGACTTGAAACGGCATTTGCCATAACCGTTACGGAGCTTTTAGGCAAGTATATTGATATGAATAAGCTGGTGGAGAGAATGAGCCTGACTCCCGCAAAACTTTTGAGAAACGGCAAAGGAACTCTTGGAGAGGGCGCAATAGCGGATCTTGTGATAGCGGACATAGAGGAAGAGTATGTTATAGACATTGATAAATTTGTATCAAAAGGAAAAAACAGCCCGTTTAACGGGAAAAAAGTAAGAGGAAAAATTTTATACACGCTATGCGGCGGAAAGATAGTATATGAGGAGGGGAAATAAATGATAGAGAAACTGGTAGAAAAAATCAAGAAGCTTGAAGCTCCGATAGTTGTGGGGTTGGATCCTACGCTTGACCTTATGCCGAAGTTTTTGACGGACAAGGCAATAAAAGAAAAAGGAGAAACCTTGGAAGCGGCGGCAGATGCTATCTGGGAGTTCAACAAGAAGATAGTGGATGCCGTATATGAGCTTATACCGGCAGTAAAACCGCAGCTTGCAATGTACGAGCAGTTCGGAGTGCAGGGAATGGCGGCTTACAAGAAAACTGTGGAATATTGCCATGAAAAAGGGCTGCTGGTTATAGGAGATGGAAAGCGCGGAGATATAGGATCTACATCTGCGGCTTATGCCACGGCTCATATCGGAAAGGTAAAGATAGGAAGCACAGAGATAGCGCCGTTTGATGCCGATTTTCTCACTTTGAATCCGTACATGGGTTCTGACGGTGTAGTTCCTTTCATAGATGAATGTAAAAAGAATGACAGAGGGTTGTTTATACTGGTTAAGACATCCAATCCTTCAAGCGGAGAGTTTCAGGATAAGCAGGTAGGAGAAAAGCCTCTATATGAGTTGGTAGGTAAAAAGGTTGACGAGTGGGGTTTAGATACCGGAAGCGGAGCATACAGCGAGGTGGGAGCGGTTGTAGGTGCAACCTATCCGGAGATGGGCAAGGTGCTCAGAGATATAATGCCTAGAGCCTACATCCTTGTGCCGGGCTACGGTGCACAGGGAGGAACGGCGGCGGAGTTAAAGCCGTTTTTCAATAAGGACGGTCTTGGAGCCGTAGTAAACTCTTCAAGGGGCATCATAGCGGCATATAAGCAGAGCCAATATTCAAAATACGGAGAAGAGGGCTTTGCAGAGGCGGCAAGAGAGGCTGTAAAGGATATGAAAAAAGACATAGCAGGCATCTTTTAAGGAGAATAAGGGCTGATGAAAGCTAAGATAAGAGCGAGAATAATAGAAAATACGAAGCTGGCTGAGGACACATTTTCTATGTGGATAGAGGCGGAAGATATAGCGGAGGGAGCATCGGCTGGGCAGTTTGTTTCATTGTATTCAAAGGACGCTTCCCGACTGCTCCCAAGACCGATAAGCATTTGCGAGATAGACAGAGAAAATAAGAGATTAAGACTTGTGTACAGGGTGGTAGGTCAGGGAACGCAGGAATTTTCCGAATTATCTGAAAACACAGACAGTATCGAGGTCATAGGAACTCTGGGGAACGGATTTCCTGTGGAAAAATCGGGGGAGAGTGTGCTTTTGTTCGGAGGCGGCATAGGAATACCGCCCCTGCTTGAAGCGGCAAAACAGCTTAAAGCCTGCGGCAGGAAGGTAACCGCCATACTGGGCTACAGAAACGAAGATATATTTTTAACAAAGGATTTTGAAAAGTATGCGGAGGTAATAGTTGCCACCGACGATGGAAGTGTAGGAGTGAGAGGCACGGTAATAGATGCGGCTCTAAGTCTTGACGCAGCCCGCAAATACGTAATTTCAGATATATATTCCTGCGGGCCTATGCCTATGCTGAGAGGGGTTAAGCAGTACGGTGAGGAGCGGGGGATAGTCACATATCTCTCGCTTGAAGAGAGGATGGCTTGCGGAATAGG
>JBHADN010000168.1:0-4107 GCA_041855085.1 Catonella sp. | reverse complement strand
CATTACCTTTTTTAACCGGGATAATCCCATCTCCATACTCTCCTACATAGTCATATTTACCCGGCTTTACTACCTCCCTGCCTGTAGTATCTATATAACCCTTATTTCCGTATTCCGCATGTACCGGGCATAAGCCATCGGTAAATACGGTAACAACGGAATAATTTCCTGTCGTAACCTCCTTACCCGAGCTGTTAAACAGTATATTTCTATCGCCTTTAACTACCCAAATCATATCTTTTGAAGTTATACTTCCATGGTCATATTGGACGGCTATAACTTCTTTTCCCGTTTTATCTATAAATCCCCACTTTCCTGTTTCATAACTACCCAGCATTACTTCCGCCAACCCGTCATAAAAGATGCCTGCAAAGTCATACTTTGCCGGAATTACTTCCTCTCCAAGTTTATTTATATAACCATATTTATTATCTTTGCGTATTTTAGCCAACCCCTCAAAAAAATAATCGGCTTCCGTATATTGCAGAGCTATTACTTCCTTACCCGATTTATCCACATATCCCCACTTGTCGCCAAGCTTAACTGTGGCAAGGCCCTCGTTGAAACTACCGACAAAGCTATATTTAGGCGGGATAACTTCTCTGCCTTGCTTATCTATATATCCCCATTTATCGTCCTTTCCTACCGCAGCAAGACCATTGTCAAAGCCATAGACAAAATCATATTTAAGCTTTATTACTTCCTTACCCTTTTTATTTATATAGCCGTATTTCCCGTTCAAACCGACTGCAGCAAGACCTCCGCTAAAGTCGTAAGCAGCGGCATACTTAGGCGCAACTATCTCTTTGCCTGATCTATTTATATAACCGTATTTACCGTCCTTTACGACTACCGCCATACCTTCCGAAAATTTTTCAATCCATAAATACTTGCTATTTGCCAACGCCTTTCCGCCATTAAGTACACCGAACATTACTGCTATAACGAGCAGAATGCCCGCCTTTAGAAGCATTTTTATTTTCATTTCTCTTCCTCCGAAAATTTTATTTATAATCTCAGACGAAAAAACTGCCCGAACAAAGGAACTGCTTCAATGTTCCGGCAGCTTTATACATCCGTAATTACACATTGTGTGCTGTGTATAAATCACTACGCACCAATAGGAAACCGATTGGGTTTGAGCATTATTTTGTAGTAACTTTCAGTTCTTCACTCATAGGTCCAAAAAATATTTTGCCTCCCGACTTGATGTAACTGCTTACCTTAAATCTATATTCGGTTTTCGGTACCATATTGTATATGTGGATACTCTTTCCCGACACTCTCTTCATAGCCCTATACTCGCCCGTAGTGCCATCAAATACCCATACCTGATATCCCTTTACACCCGTCTGTTTTTTCCATCCGAATTTTATTACGGTATCTGTTCTTGTAATCAGGCTGAGTTTTGGAGCGGTTTTTGAAAATACCGCCACCCTTATGGTCTTTTTCAAATCTCCGACTTTACAGCTTATCTTGGCGACTCCTGCCTTTTTTCCCTTTATCGTTCCGTCCGAATAAACCTCTACTACTGCTTTATCTGAGGAACTCCACTCGGGAGCAGCAGCCGAAACATTTCCGTTTACATCTGTATAGATATAGTCCAGCTTATATGAACCTCCTACTACAATCGACATATCTCCGTTTACGATTGTAAGCTCCTCTTTTGTTTCCCATTCGCAGATGTAACCCGACTGCTCACTTTTGTTGCCGTCGTTCATGTCGTTCCATTTTTTCGGCCATACCGCCACACAGTTTTCATTTGAAACAACCGCACTCGAATTGTTCGGCTCATTCGGCGCCCAATTGGTATAGCTCCATTTTTCGCCCGTTACCCACTTCCAGTTGTTACCGCTATCTCTGTAGCCGCCTATCCATCTGCTGCTGCTGTTTATGGACTCGATAAATGCCTGTTCTTCGCTGCTCGTTATTGTAACCAGATGTCCTCCCATTGCCTCACACTTCGCCTTTGCTTCGGACCAGGTCAGCGTTTCCGCATATGTCCTGTAGTAATTTCCTCCAAACTTCACTGCATCGGCAGGTACAGCCGCCTTAACCTCTGCAGGAAAAGTCATCGCTCCGAGCAAAACGGATGTAACTGTAAAAAACATCAGCGGCAGCTTCCTAATTTTGTCTTTAACCATATAAACCTCCTTTACAGAATACAGCTTAATTTCATGCACTTGACCGCCGTACTTTTTGTTTAATAAAAACTCCTAAGAGATTTTTCATTAAACAAAAATAATATGCATTCGTTGCCTGTATCGAAACATTGTTTTCGCGTAGGCAACAAATGCATACTATAAAAATGACTCACTTATGTTGCCTCTATCAAAAGATTATCTTTTGCATTGTCAGACAAAAAGCACCACCAAGTTAAGTTTTATTTAGAAATCGGCTTTTTTATAAGTATATCACAAAAAGACAGGTTGTAAAGACAAATTTACTGCACTTTGCAGGTCGCTTTAGGTCGCTTACATCTCTACCTGATTTTTTATAAATGTTCCCGCCTTTAATTCCTCATAGGCTTCCTTAAGCTCTTCCTTAGTATTCATTACTATAGGTCCATACCATTCCATAGGCTCATCCAGCCTTACGGAGCTTATAAATATTACCTCCACAGGCTTATCTCCCGCCGTTATCTCGACTTCAGTCCCTTCGCCAAGCTTTGCCGCAGTTTTTTCCGCTACCTTCTCCCCTGCTACCTCCACATCTCCTACGAGCGTGAATATCATAGACGATCTCTTTTCGTCCACCTCAAACTTAATTGCTGCGCCTGCCTCGAGATGTATGTCATAGTAATCAAGCGGCAGATACTTGCCCTTGTGACCGCTTTCTCCCTTATACTCTCCCGTAACCAGCCTAAGCTTGCCGCCTTCAAAAGGGAACTCCTTTATATCTTTTTTGGAAATTCCATAGTACGCCGGAGGCGCCGTCAGCTTGTCTTTTGCCGGCAGATTTAGCCAGAGCTGTAACCCGAGGATTCTGTCCTCTCCGTCAGGCCATTCTTCATGAAAAGCCCCTGAACCGGCAGTAAGCCATTGTGCTTCTCCGTCGGTTACCAGTGCTTCGGTACCGAGATGATCTCTGTGAAGCATGCTCCCTCTCGAAAGAAAGCTTACTGTTTCTATCCCTCTGTGAGGATGCATAGGAAAGCCCGCCTCCCATGTAGCCCTGTCCGTACTGTCAAAGGCATCAAGCATAATAAAGGGATCGTAGCTCTTAGCCGTCCTCGCTCCGAGGACTCTTACGAGGCTTACCCCCGCTCCATCCGATGTTTCATAGCCCTTTGTCTGTTCTATCACTTTTCTTATCATAGGTTACACCTCCACTTGAAAACAGCATATTGTTATTTGCACAATTATATTGTACACTATTTTATTTTGCTTTACAAGTGGCTGCCGGAGGCACTATTTTACCTGGTCTATATAGAACTTGAACTTGTCCGTCCTGTAGTAGCATTTGAACTTTTCTATAGGAATTTCTCTCCCGTTTACTATACCGTAGGTTACGCACCTGAACAAAATCACAGGCGAATCGTTTGGAATTTCCAGGTAATCTGCGGTTTCATCCTTGGCTAAGATAGCTTCTATGGTTCTTCTCGCCTTTGTAATCTTGACTCCATATTCTTCAAATATTATCCTGTAAAGCGAGTCTTTTTCCAAGTCGTAGTCCGTTATATTGGGAAAAATCTTCTCGGGAAGATAGGTTACCGTATAGTTAAGCGGTTCTTTATCGGCATAAAGTATCCTTCCTACCATACTTACCTTATCGTCATGTGAAATTTCGAGCGCTTTTGCTGTCTTTGCCGTGGCATCTGTCAGCCTGCATATTACGGTTTTTTTGCTCGGAGTCATACCGAGTCTTTTTACATCTTCGGTACAGCTTGTAATCGCAAAAAGATTGCTGCTTCCCTCATCAGTCTTTACATAAGTTCCTTTCCCCTGTATCCTATATAAATACCCCTCGGCAACAAGCTCCTCTATTGCCTTTCGTACAGTAATACGGCTAACCTGATAACTTTCCATCAGCTTCTTTTCACTTGGAATCGGCTCATTATCCTGATATATCTCATTTTCAATATTCTCTACAATCGCTTTTTTTACT
>JBHADN010000167.1:0-2861 GCA_041855085.1 Catonella sp. | reverse complement strand
TTGAAGAGAAAAAAGAAATAAATGTGTCACTTATGGGAGAGGTACAGACGGAGATATTGAAGAACATAATAAAAGAGAGATATGGGGCGGATATAGACTTCGGAGAGGGAAATGTGCTTTACAGGGAAACCATAGCCGACACAGTCTGGGGGGTGGGACATTTTGAACCCCTAAGACATTATGCGGAGGTGGAGCTGAGGCTTGAGCCGACAGAGAGAGGAAGCGGACTCAGCTTTGCAAGCGAGGTGGGAGAGGACGAACTGCCTGCGAATTATCAAAAGCTGGTGCTTACTCATCTGGCTGAAAAGGAGCATAAGGGGGTGCTGACAGGCGCCCCTATTACGGATATGAAGATAACTCTGGCAGCGGGCAGGGCACATCTGAAGCATACAGAGGGGGGAGATTTCAGGCAGGCGGTATACAGAGCGGTAAGAAACGGTCTTATGAAAGCCTCCTCCGTCCTTTTAGAGCCTGTGTACGATTTTAAGCTGGAAGTGCCTGAGGAGGCGCTTGGGAGAGCCATGACGGATATAGGAAACCTTTCCGGCAGCTTTTTGCCCCCGGAGAGCAACGGAAGCAAGGCTGTGCTTGTCGGCAGACTGCCTGTTTCAGAGGTAAAGGATTATGCGGTTGTGCTGAGGTCTTACACAAAGGGAGAGGGAAGGCTCGTGCTTACCCCGGCAGACTATGAGATTTGTCACAATACGGCGGAGGTGGTGGAAAAGACCGCTTATTATCCCGAGGCGGACACGGAAAATACCGCGGACTCGGTGTTCTGTTCACATGGAACGGGCTTTGTAGTGCCATGGTACGAGGTAACGGACTACATGCATCTGCCTTACTTGGGAGAAAAGGTGGAAAGAGAAGATGAAGAAGAGGCATTTTTAAGATATGCAAAGCAACAGGAGACCCAGACCGGAAGCAAAAGCGGCGAAATGTTTCTAGCCAACGATGAGGTGGATGAGCTTATAAGAGGAGCGGTGTCCGCAAATAAAAGGAAAGAAACGGAAAGCGCAAGAAACAGGTGGAAGAGGTTTAAGGGGGAGGAAGTAAGGTTGTCGGGTGGCGCTGGTTTGCCTAGTAAAACAGTAGGTAAAGAAGATTATCTTCTGGTGGACGGATACAATATTATCTTTGCATGGGAGGAGCTTAAAAACCTTGCGCCTGTGAATATAGACAGCGCAAGGGACAGGCTTATAGAGATGCTGGGCAATTATCAGGGGTATAAGGGATGCAAGCTTATACTGGTTTTTGATGCCTACAAGGTAAGAGGCGGAAACGAGAATGTTATAAAAAATGGTAATATGTGGATAGTATACACCAAAGAGGCGGAAACCGCGGACCGCTATATAGCAAGAACAAGTATGGAGCTGAGGCGTGAGGGAGCGGTAAGAGTGGCGACCTCCGATGCTCTGGTGCAGATGATAATATTCGGCAGCGGCGCTTCGAGATTGTCCGCAAAGGAGCTTGAAAATGAGGTAAAATATGTCGAGGGACTTATAAGAGAAAGGATAGGAGAGGGCTGAGCGGGTTGAACTTCGGGTATAATTGCGGTATGATGTGAAAAATTTGTGAAGCATATTGACAAAGTAAATACGGAATAGTATCATATACCTACAAAACCTATCTATTTAGTATGAATAGATAAAAACTGTCGGAAAAAGGAGAAGAATATGGCTATATACAAGAAGATTACGGAACTGGTAGGAAAAACTCCCCTTTTGGAGCTTTCAAATTATCAAAAGAAGCATGGCTTAAAGACAACTATACTCGCAAAGCTTGAGTATTTTAATCCGGCAGGCTCGGTTAAGGACAGAATTGCGCTGAATATGATAGAGGATGCCGAAAAGAGCGGGAAATTAAAGGCTGGATATACAATTATAGAGCCTACAAGCGGAAATACAGGTATAGGACTTGCCTCTGTGGCGGCTTCAAAGGGCTATAAGCTCATAATAACCATGCCGGATACTATGAGTGTAGAAAGACGAAACATACTTAAGGCATACGGCGTGGAACTGGTACTGACAGACGGCTCAAAGGGCATGAGGGGGGCTATAGACAAGGCTGAGGAGATAGCTGCGGAAATTTCCGACAGTTTTATTCCGGCGCAGTTTGAAAATCCTGCAAACCCCGACACTCACAAAAAGACCACAGGACCTGAAATATGGGAGGACACGGAGGGCAGGATAGATATACTTGTGGCAGGAGTAGGCACAGGCGGAACTATCTCGGGAGCAGGCGCTTATCTCAAGTCGAAAAATCCGAACATAAAAGTAGTGGCTGTAGAGCCGGCGGCTTCGAATGTGCTGTCGGGAGGCAGACCGGGACCTCATAAGATACAGGGAATAGGTGCAGGCTTCGTTCCTAAAGCGCTTGATACCGGAATTTACGATGAAATAATACAGATAGAAAATGAAACTGCGCTTGAACTTGGGCGAGAGGTGGCAAAGACGGAAGGAGTTCTGGTGGGAATATCCTCGGGAGCGGCACTTGCGGCAGCGACCGAGCTTGCACAGAGAGAAGAAAATGCAGGCAAGACTATAGTTGTGATCTTTCCGGATACGGGCGACAGATATCTCTCTACAGCCCTGTTTACAGAAAACTGATATTTCTTCCGGAGAGTCGGATATTCCGATAAAAATTTCAGACTTGCAGAAATATAGGGCTCTAACCAACCCCGTGCCTCAAGGTCTGCCATATTTTACGGCAGACCTTGAGGCACGGTTTTCCCTCTTTATTTTTATTAGGTATTTTGTTATACTTTACTTCACACTAAATAAGACGGATAAAAGGTAATAGTATGAATAAAACAGAAATTTCGGAGATACGCAAGCTGTTTAGCAAAGACGGCTATCGTATAG
>JBHADN010000166.1:0-6383 GCA_041855085.1 Catonella sp. | reverse complement strand
TTAATTTAGCCTTGACTTTTTATTTGCAGGCTTTTTTATTTTTTTCTTAACCCTCTCTACGGTATCCAGTATTTTCTCAAAAACTGCATTGTATACTTTTTTTGTATAATGTATGCCATCCCATGTTTCATTGCTGTAATTATCAATGTTTTTCACTTCGGTATACAAATCTATGTATCTTATTCCCGACTTCGCCAAACCCTCCTTTACAGCAGTATTATATTCTTTTATCAAGCCTTCTCTTTGCTTATAATACCCCTTGTCCACATAGGGCAGAAGATTGGCAAAATACACTCTGAGCCCCGTCTTTTCTTTAATAAGCTTCAATGTATTTACCATTTTCTCCGCCTGCTTTTTCTCGGGATAGTTGGTTCCCAGCATAACAACTATATCTTCTATTTTTTTGTCCTTCACTTCCTTTATGAGGTCTATCCTGTCGGTCTTTGTAAATGTATTTACCACCGACTTCGGCATAACATTCCCGACCTTAATTTTAAGCTCCTCGGAGATAAAGCCCGCATTTACTCCGCCCTCCGTAATCCAGTATACTTCGTTGCCTCTGTCCACTCCCGTATAAGTACCTTTTCCCAAAGCCATCCCGTAAGCAATACTGTCGCCTATTATCAGAATCGTCTTTTGCTTTGTTTTTGCAAACACCGCGGCATTACTTATATCCTGCACTGCCGAGCTGAGCAGCACAACACATATAATCCCCAATACAAGCCCTCTCTTAGTCGTTTTCCCCATAAACCCTCCAAGACTTAGTACTCAGCCGAACGAATAATCGACAAATTAGGATAATAACGGAAAACTGCCTTCCCTACTATCTTTTCCTTCGCTACATACTTATTTTCCCAGTATCTTGAATCCTGGCTCAAGTTTCTGTTATCTCCAAGCATAAAATAACAGTTCTCAGGCACTTCAAACGGGCCGTAATCTCCATCCGGCTCATCCTTTATATAATCTTCCTTAAGCGGCTCGCTGCTGCCGTTTATATATACAAGCCCTCCCTTTATTTCTACCGTTTCTCCGGGAAGCCCTATAATTCTTTTGAGATAATCATCCTCCTCATTATCGGGGAATTTGAACATTACCACATCTCCCCTTTCAGGCTCGTCGAATACATATGCCAGCCTGTTTACTATAAGTCTGTCATTGGGCATTACTGCAGGCATCATAGATCCTGTAGGCACTTCCGCATTGGCATACACAAAGGTATTCAGCACAAATGCCAGTACAAATGCCAGTATTATGAGAAAAACATAGTCACGAACTTCCTTAAGTATGGACTTTTTATCCACCTTTTTCTTTTCTGTATTGTTATTTTCCATTTATTTTCTAATCCACCTTCCGCTTGCTCCGCAAGGGAGAACAAGCCCGTTTTTCTTAACCGAAAGCCCTATTTCATCCGCCTCAACCAAGCCTCCAAGCCTGTCTTTTACCGTAGTGCCCAGCATATAGCTTAATACTGCCGGCTGCAGACCCGTGGTATAGCTGTTTATAAGGAAAAACTCACTATTGTCGTCCATCAATTCCAAGCTCTTCTTTATAAATGGATATACCGCTTCCTCTATCTTCCAGATCTCTCCCTTAGGTCCTCTTCCGTAGGACGGGGGATCCATTATTATTCCGTCATATCTGTTGCCGCGCCTTATTTCCCTCTCTACAAACTTGACGCAGTCATCTACTATATACCGTATAGGAGCGGCTTCAAGCCCCGAAAGCTTTGCGTTTTCCTTTGCCCAGGCAACCATTCCCTTTGCCGCATCCACATGAACAACCTCCGCACCCGCCTTTGCAGCCGCAACCGTTGCTCCTCCCGTGTATGCAAACAAATTGAGAACCTTAAGCTTCCTTCTGCTTCCCTTTATTATCTCTGAAAACCAGTCCCAGTTTACAGCCTGCTCCGGGAAAAGCCCCGTGTGCTTAAAGCTGAACGGCTTAAGGTTGAATGTAAGGTCCTTATAATGTAAATTCCAATGTTCCGGCAGATTAAAAAATTCCCACTCTCCTCCGCCTTTACTGCTCCTGTGATAATGAGCCGAGGGAGTTTTCCATCTTTTATCTTCCCTCGGAGTACTCCAGATAACTTGCGGATCCGGGCGTATAAGTATATGCTCCCCCCATCTTTCCAGTTTTTCTCCCTCCGAGCAATCAAGCACTTCATATTCTTTCCAACCGTCTGCAATCCACATCAGTAAAACCTCTAATCCTTCAGTCTGTTTCTATCTTCTTAAATATAACATATCCTCTGCGAGTTAAGCCGCCGCTCAAATTCCATACAAATGCCAAAGAGCCGCTTGCGCCTCTTCGCTCCCGAGCCTTTTTGCTCACAGGGATTTCCTGTAACATAAAATAACTGCCACATCAGCCAAATTTCCTCTACGCGCTGTCATATACAGACGCACAAAAGTCATTGCCTGATGCGGCAAAATTAACCAATTCCCGCTTTATACGAATGGGCAACTTTTTACAGCAGGACAGCTGCAAAAGCTGTTAAGCCTTTCCCACAGAGCCGAAAATTTCCATCTTTTCCTTAACTGTAGCCTTTATAGCCTCAAATCCCGGCGCCAGAACCTTACGAGGATCAAATCCCTTTCCTGCCTTATCTTTTCCCGCTTCAAAATATCCTCTTGTAGCAGCGGCAAATGAAAGCTGGCATTCCGTATTTACATTTATCTTTGAAACTCCCAGGTCGATAGCCTTTTTAATCATATCCACAGGAATACCTGTACCGCCGTGAAGCACAAGAGGAAGTTCTCCTGTCTTTTTCTGGATAGCGTCAAGTGTTTCAAAAGAAAGTCCCTGCCAGTTTTCAGGATAAACTCCATGTATGTTTCCTATTCCGGCAGCAAGGAAGTCAACTCCCAAATCTGCAATTCTCTTACACTCATCCGGATCGGCACATTCTCCCATACCTACAACTCCGTCTTCTTCTCCGCCTATGGAGCCTACCTCAGCCTCTATGGAAACTCCCAGCGCATGTGCGGCATTTACAAGCTCGGTGGTCTTTGCGATATTCTCATCTATCGCATAGTGTGAACCGTCGAACATTATTGAAGAAAAGCCGGCATTCAGACACTTGTAGCAGCCGTCTACCGAGCCATGGTCAAGATGAAGCGCTACAGGAACCGAAATCTTAAGATCCTTCAGCAGCCCGTTAACCATTCCAACTACTGTATTATATCCTCCCATGTACTTTCCCGCACCCTCGGATACTCCGAGAATTACAGGGCTTTTAAGCTCCTCCGCCGTCTGAAGAATAGCCTTTGTCCACTCAAGGTTATTGATATTAAACTGACCTACCGCATAATGACCTGCCTTTGCCTTAACAAGCATATCTTTAGCTGATACTAAATACATATAATCTCCATTCCGTGCCGTAAAATGCACTCTAGTATGTGTTAATATACGCAACTGCCTATAGTTTATCACAAAATGTGATAAATGTAAAATAAAATGTATACATCAGCTTTAGCCCCTGCTTAAATTAAGTGCGGCATTCTTGGAATCATTGCTTTTTCCCTTTTAATTTATAGGTTATCTTACCGCCGGCACGATGGCTTGTGCGCATTCCTTCAAAAATGATGCCGCTTCCTTTTCTGCTGAAAGTAAACTCGTAAACCTCCCTGATCTTTTGTTGAAACCTTGCAGCATACTCATATTCTCCGTATGCCTTACCCGTTTTCGGATCAAAACTCAGCTTCAAATCCAAATCCTTAAATACAAAATAAAGCACTCCGTCGGACACTTTGAATTCACGCTTGCTTTCAACCGCATCCTTTGATTCATTAACCGCCTTATCTCCGTCATACCAAGTCGTAGAAGTTACAGAGAGCTTATAAGTTCCGGCAATCTCTTCCGCCGACAGGCTGCTGTCGGAGATGACAATTTTGACTTCTCCCCTGTCAAACACAAATTCCTTTGAAAATTCCGCCTTATTTTCTACAAGGTCATCCCACGATTCATAGAAATTGACATATTTCGGAGAGCCGGCAGCCAGATAATTATAAAGAGTACACCGGAAATTCGGATTATTTCTGCTTCCGGGTTTCCACGACCAGGTTCCCGGCTTTGCATCCGGCGAAGCCACTATTGCAGCCGCATAACTCTTATATTTTCCTGATGAAAGCGGCTGTTCTTTTCCGTCCTCATCAATCTCCACCACTCTTATATCGGTTACCGCATTCATGGTCTTTTCCAAGTCTTCCAATTCCCAAAGCAGCTTGGTTTTTGCGTCCAGAAGCAGCCGCTCATAAATTAGTCCGTAGTATCTCCTCAGCTTCAGATGCATTTTTGCCTTGGCGGCAAGCTTCAATTTCTTTATCTCACTCTTACTCGGCTCTTTCCATTCGTCCGCCTTGTGGATTTCCTCCGCAATCGCCTTTCTGACTTTAGGTGTAAGTTTCCAGAAAACATTCATAAACTTGTCTATACGGGCATCTATTCCTTCAAATATTTTTTCAGGGTTGCTTCTATGCTTTAAGAACTCTTCCTTGATAAATTTGCCCCAAAGTGTGGTTTCGTCCGCCTTTATCGCATCCGCCATAGCCATCTCGGGCTGTTCATTCTCAAGAATAGCTCTCGAATACATCCTGTTCGGCAGATATACACAGAACTTGTCTTCTGACGGAGAATAGGCGCCGTACTCAAAGGTAAACTTGAAATATGCATGTTCTCTCGCTCCTTCATAGCCGCCGTTCCTCAGACTTTCCACCTCGGCATTCGTAGTGTTTACCGCCCAGATTATGGCGCCGACAACTCCTAATGTGGTAGAGCCGAGAGCCGCCGCCGTCACACTTACCGTAGCCACCAATATAGCTCCCCTGTTCTTTTTAAACGAGTCCGTGAAGCTTCCCGAGTCATACCAGTCGAGCGCAACCTTGAGCGCCGTAAGGCCTGCCCCTATATAGGAAAGCTGCTTCCCCAAAGTCTTTGCCGCATTTACCTTGCTGCTCCCGATAAATTCAAGCGCCTCCTCTGCGATATTGGTACCGGCTTCTCCAACTGTAGTGACCGTACCCGAGTGATCCATAGCCTTTAAAAAAGCATTGGCGAGAATCTTTTTTCCCACTTTTGAATTTATCATCATCTTAAGAAATACCGCATTGTCAGCTTCCCAGTTTTCCAGAAGCTTATCAACCGCTTCCCCGTTATACCTTACCTCAGACAAAGGTCCTGAATTATAACCCTCTGCATATTCAAAACCGTCGAATACACCGAAGGTGGAAAAGTGAGTCGTGTAAATTGTCATCGTACCTTTTGGCTCATCAACCTTTGAATATACGGACTCCCAAACCCCCGTTTTCGTATTCAGATACTTTGCCGTTTTTCCCTTATCACTACATGGGACAGTAATCGTTACCACTCCCAGAAATTCTCCATCTCCGCCTATAGTAAAGTCGTAAAGCTGAGCATTCTTGCCGCTTAAAGAGTCTTTTCTGACTCCCAGATCCCTTACTTCAAGCCTTGTATCTTCATTTATATTCAACTCTCCGAAGTCAATTTCTATATTTCCGGCTTGGGCAGTTGTACTTCCCGCCTTAAGTTCAACTACAATCGGTTCAACATTGTAATCCTTTTCCGTAAGTTCTATGCCCCCTGTACCCGAAATCTCTTCATTTTCATTTTCGGGTGAATTTTTATCCCCCGACGACTCTGTCGTAAAAATATTTTTATCTCTAAGAAATCCGGGCCACCCGTACAATGCAACTGCAATTATCAGAACCATGGCAACCAACGGCACAAAGCCCCTGCCTCGTTTCTTTTCAGGCAGATAGTTTTCATTCTGCTCAGACTCCTCAACGCTGCGTATCTCACTATGTACAGCCAGCCCGCAATTCGGACAGAATCGCCTCTGCGGATTCAAGCCCTGCCCACACTTTCTGCAATAATTTGCCATACAAACAAATCCCCCTTCTGATTTCCATGCATTACCTTAAGAAAACAGCCCTAAATCAAGCATTTGTCTTTTCAATGGTACCCGACTTCACATTGCTACCTTGTAAGAATCAGATATTCCCTTTCTCCCGAAATCCAGTCAATCCATCCTACCCCATAGTTTTCGTAATATGGCTTCATATAAAAATTGTCAAACTCAATTGTTGCAAAGGATGATTTTAACTTAGCCGTTCCCTTGGCCTTATCCCACTTTCCTTTAAAAGTGTCGCTTCCTGACTCGGTTATACTTTCTCCGCTTGTTTTATCAAAAAGCGTTGCCCAATTTAATGTAGCTTTAAAATTTTTACCATCAGTATCTATATGTACATTGAAGTACCTCTCCGTTTCTCCTCCGTATATATCGCTCGTTGTATATGCTTTCCAGCCACCGTTTAACAACAGCGGCATATCATCAATCCTTACCCACTCCTTAGTTAAATCAC
>JBHADN010000165.1:0-7800 GCA_041855085.1 Catonella sp. | reverse complement strand
CAAAGAGGTCAGAAAAATTAAAGAATTTGTTATAGCCATAGACACTTCAGGTTCGGTTCGAGGTAATCTGGTGAAAAAGTTTCTTGAAAAAACTTATGAAATATTCAGCAGGGAGGAAAATTTTTTTACTAAAATCAATATTCACATAATTCAATGCGATGCCAAAATTCAAAACGATGTGAAGATTACCTCAAGAAAAGAATTTGTGAAGTACATGGAGGAAGTGGAGCTGCTTGGCTTCGGCGGAACTGATTTCAGACCTGTATTTACCTATGTGGATGAGATGATAAAGAATAAAGAATTTACAAATTTAAAAGGTCTTATTTATTTTACGGACGGTTACGGCACATTTCCAAGCAAGAAACCTCCGTATGAAACAGCCTTTATATTTGTAGAAGAGCCCTACCGCGTAAATGAGGTAAAAGTACCTTATTGGGCGATTAAGCTGAACTTAACGACAGAAGAGATAGGAGAAACGGCATGAACATAAAAGAAGCGAAAGAGAGTATAAGAAATACGGTTGAGGCTTATCTTAGCAGAAACGAATTTGGAGAATACATAATCCCCATAGAAAAACAAAGACCTGTGTTTCTTATGGGACCTCCGGGAATAGGCAAAACCGCTATTGTGGAACAGGTAGCGGGAGAGCTGGGAGTAGGGCTTTTAACCTATTCTATGACGCATCATACCAGACAGAGCGCACTCGGGCTTCCGTTTATCTCGCATAAGAACTACGGCGGTAGAGAGTACGATATTTCCGAATACACTATGAGTGAAATAATAGCCTCAATATACGAAGTGATGGAGGTAACGGGCTTAGAACAGGGGATTTTATTTTTGGATGAAATCAACTGTGTGTCGGAAACTCTTTCTCCTATTATGCTGCAATTTCTACAGTACAAGGTTTTCGGCAGACATACGGTGCCGGAGGGCTGGATAGTGGTAACGGCAGGCAACCCGCCGGAGTTTAACAATTCAGTAAGAGAGTTCGACATAGCGACTTGGGACAGAGTTAAGAGGATAGATATAGAGCCGGAGATAGGTATCTGGAAAGAATATGCACTTTCAAAAGGGGTTCATCCTGCAATACTTACCTATCTGGAAAGCAAAAACAGCAGCTTTTACAGCATAGAATCCACGGTAGACGGCAAAAAGTTTGTGACAGCAAGAGGCTGGGAGGACTTAAGTCAGATTATGAGAATTTACGAGGCTAGAGGCATAGAGATAGACTATAAGCTCGTAATCCAGTATGTGCAGTCGGATGATATAGCGGGAGAGTTTTCGATTTATTACAAGCTGTTCAACAGATACAAGGGAAGTTACGATACTGAAAAAATACTCTCGGGCAAGGTTGATAAAAATATAACGGATAAGGCGGGAACTTCAAAATTTGACGAGAGAATAGCCCTGATAGGGCTTCTGCTCGATGCTTTGAGGGAAGAAAGCCGCATATTGATGCTGAGAAAGGATACTGCCGCTTTGTACGGGGAAAAGATAAAGCAAGTATCGGGTTATGAAAAATTAGAAGAAATTATAGCTTCCTTAGAAAAAGAAATAAAGGCAAATAAGGTAAGTAAGAGCTATACGGAGGATAAGCTGTTTACTCTTAAAAGAACTTTTGAGCTGTTAAGTACAGTCTGCGAGGAAATAAAAATAAATAGCGGTGTAGAAGCTAAAATAAAATTGCAGGAAAGCCTTGAAACCTTGGAGAGCACCCTAAAAGAAGAGGTTCACAGGGAAAAGGAAAGATTTGAAAATATGTTTGATTTTCTGGGTAAGGCTTTCGGCAAGGATAAGGAGATACTTATAGCCGTGACGGAGATTACAAAAAGCAGGCACATTGTTAAGTTTATAACAACTTACGGATGTGACAGCTATTTCAAGTACAGCAGGGAATTTATGACGGGAGTAAGAAATAATGAAATAGACAGAGAGATTGAGGAACTGGGGGTATAGATTTAAAAAGGGAGTCAGTCCGTGGTTAAATGGGCGGACTGACTCCGGAGTATTTAACTTCTGACCTTGATAAGCCCGTTTTCTTTCATTTTTATATATGCTTCCAAGGTGTTTTTGTCTATGAGGGAAGGTATAACTCCCTCTCTTGTTATTGAGAAGCCTGCGGCGTAGGTGGCTATCCGTATGGCGGACTCTATGTCGTAGTCCTTTATCAGATAAGCTGTAAGCGCGCTTATAAAAGCGTCACAGGCACCGGTGTTGTCTATGGGCGTGAAGTCTGCCGCCGCAAAATGTCTGTATTTCTCGTTTGTTTTTAAGATACATCCGTTTGAGCCTAATGTAAGGATTACAGTCTTTACACCGAGGCTTATTATTTTATCAAGCTTTTCTTCCGTGGATGTGACCTCTTTGCAAAATTCATTAAATTCTGTGCGGTTCGGCACAAAGATATCGACAAGGCTCAACAGATTTTCATCAAAGGCTGTCAGGGAAGAGGGCTTCAATATAGTGGTTGCTCCGTGCTTTTTGGCGAGCAGAAGGCTTTCCCTTACAACATCTATAGGAATTTCCGTGCTTATTATGCAATAGGCGGAGCTTTCAAAAGAGCTTTCATTTTTCTTTATATAATCCGTATCCATCATAGAATTTGCTCCTGAAAGCATTGATATTACGGATTCTCCTTTTTTATCGACGAAAATATATGCCTTGCCCGTCTGTACTCCCTCATATCTTGCCAGATTTTCATATATTACATTATTCTCAAGAAGAGCGTTGAATATGATGTCCGCGTCCGAATTAAAGCCTACGGCACCTATTACTTCGGAGGTTTCGCCGAGCCTCGAAAGTCCGACGGCGGTGTTTGTAGCCTTTCCTCCGGGATAAAAAGAGTAGGTGTCCGTTCTTACGGTGGTACCGCTTGTAGGAAGCTCATCAAAAAACAGATAGTTGTCAACATTTATGCTTCCTATGACGAGTGCCTTTTTAGGCTTCTTTGCAAAAGGTATGCCGACTGCCTGAGGATTTACAATGTTCGGAGTTTTAAGCTCAAAGTAAGCATTTTTCAGGGAAATGCGTTTTTCAAGCTTATCAATCAGACAGTTGCACATACAGCAGCCGAAAGCTTCAAATGGTATGACGACGGCGGCAATTTCAGGGAGAATAAACTCAATGTCGTTGCCGTTTACGGCACATATCAGGGAGATATCCTCCGGTATGCTGTAGTTCAGAGCCTTTAACTTTATATAGGTGTCAAGGCAGAGTTTATAATCGGAACATATTATAGCGCTTATATTATGTGAAGCTATCTTGGACAAAAGCTCGTCGGTTAAAGAAGCTTCACAGCTGCCGGGCTGCGGCAGGAGATTTTCAAACATGTACTTTGAGTAACCGCTGTAAAACGGCTCGGAATACGCACAGGATTTGCTGCATAGCGGCACTATGTCCCTATGTCCCAGAGAATGCAGGCTTCGGGTAATGAAGTAAGAGATTTTATCTATACCGGCATTCATGCGTGCGGAATCCGAGTAGGAGAACTTAAGTACGGGAAAGTTAATGCCTTTGCTGTTAAGATTGCTCTTTAGGGCTTGGTCGCGGCTTTTATCCATAATTACGGCATCGGCATTTCCGCTTGCGGCAGAAAGAATATCGGCACCGTCCGAAGCCTCATCCGCATCTATAAAGGTTACAGAGTAGCCGCGTTCCTTTGATGCTTGAAGTATTCCTTTGAAAATAAGCATATTGTCCATGTTGTTCGCGGCGGCAAAGGCGAGATTGAAGGTTTTTTTTGCGGCTGAAATGATGGACGAATATGGAGAGTAATTGTGTTTTTTAGCTATGTCAAGTACCCTTTTTCTGGTTTCATCGCTTATGGTCTGGTCTTTTCCGTTCATAACTTTGGAAACGGTAGAAACTGAAACCTTTGCAAGTTTGGCAATATCTGTAATATTCATATACCCCTCCGTTCGGGAATGACTGCAGCCCGTAATAAATTATGTGAAGAAGCCCCAAGAGAATAGTTAAAGTTACAATAGTATACTAAAAATCAAGCTTAATTTCAATAAAACTTATAATATATTGACAAAGTCTGCTATAAATGCTATTCTGAAATAGCAGAGAAAACATTATAGGAAAATGTTTTCCTATATAAAAAGACCAGAGGAGGGTTATTTATGAAAAAGAAATTGTTGAGTTTGGCAACGGCGGCGGCTATGGTATTCTCGCTCGTTGCCTGCGGAAGCACGAATTCGGGCAGTACGACAACAAGCTCCGCAAAGACGGAAAGCAAGACAAGCACATCGGCGGCATCGACAACAACAAGTACTGCAAGTACGACAAGTGCCACAGGGGAACAGGCTAAAAGAGTCTGCGTTGTTTATTCAGGAAACCTTGGAGATAAATCCTACAATGACTCCTGTAACGAGGGAGCGGAAAAAGCTAAGGCGGATTTTGGAGTTGAAATTAAAAACCTTGAAGGAACTACCGCGGAGGAGTGGAAGGCAAACCTGCTTTCAGCTTGCGAAGACGGCTATGATTTAGTTATCTGTTCGTCCTCAAACTTCGAAGAGTATTTAAAAGAATATGCACCGCTTTATCCTGATGTTAAATTTGCAATAATTGACACAACCGTTCAGGGAGATAATATAGTGTCGGTAAGCTTTGCACAGAATCAGGGTTCTTTCCTTGCAGGTGCGGCAGCGGCATTGTTTACGGAAAAGACGGATATTGAAGGAATAAACGCGGACAAGGTTATCGGCTGGGTAGGAGGAATGGATATTCCGGTATTGAGAGATTTCTTCATAGGCTATGAGCAGGGAGCAAAGTATATAAGCCCGGATATCAAGGTGCTTCAGTCATTTGCGGGAGTGTGGAACGATCCGCTTAAGGGAAAAGAGCTTACTCTGGCACAGTACGGACAGGGTGCCGACATAGTTATGAATGTGGCTTCGGGAACAGGTTCAGGTATACTTGAAGCGGCGGCGGAGGCAGGAAAGTATGCCATAGGAGTAGATCTCAATCAGGATGCGGAGCAGCCGGGACATATACTTACTTCTATGATGAAGAGAGTGGACAGAGCCTGCTACCTCATCATACAGTCGGTAGTGGACAATTCATTTAAGGGAAATTCGGTTTCCTATCTTACAGTTGCCGACGGCGGTGTGAGCCTTACCGATTTTGCCGAGATGAAGAAGGCTCTCGGAGATAAGTTCCCTCAGGATATAGTTGACAAGGTTGCGGAGCTTGAGCAGAAAATCATTTCCGGAGAAATAGTAGTGGAAAACTATGAAGGATTCGGACCGAGCAAGTAGTAAGAAAGACAGCCTTTTATTCACAAAATCAATAAAAACCGCATAATTGCATAATCCCGGCATCTGCCGCAGGATAGAATTTATGCTGTGAAATAAGCTGGTAAAAAATCGGATTTTAGAGATGAACTAAAGGTAATAGAGGGATTGCTATATGATGGCAGAATTGGCGAAAGAGTAGCTGCTGGTTGTAGCACTCCCTTGTTATTAGCCTGAAAGGATGATAATTTTGAGTGGTGAATATGTAGTTGAGATGAAGGACATCAAAAAGTCTTTTGGAAGTGTCCACGCTGTTAAAAACGGTCAATTTATGCTCAAAAAAGGCGAGATACACTCGCTTATAGGAGAAAACGGCGCAGGCAAGTCCACTATGATGAAACTCCTTTACGGGATGTATCCTTTTGACGAGGGAGAAGTAAGCATAGGCGGGAAGAAGTATAAGAGTATAACTCCGAAGGCTGCAATAGAAGCAGGTATAGGTATGGTTCATCAGGAGTTTATGCTTGTTAAGGAGCTGACCGTTTTAGAAAATATTATACTCGGATTTGAGCCTAAAAAGGGGCTTACGATAGATTTTGACCGGGCGAGAAAGATGATAAACCGCTACATTGAGCAATACAATATGGATGTGCAGCTTGATAAAAAGGTTTCCCAGATTTCCGTAGGAGAGGCGCAGAGAGTAGAGATTATTAAAATACTTACAAGAGGTGCGGAGATAATAATACTGGACGAGCCTACAGCGGTGCTTACTCCGCAGGAAGCCAAAAGGCTGTTTGAAATATTGAATAATCTTAAGGAAGACGGTAAGTCGGTTGTATTTATTTCACATAAATTAAATGAAATAATGGAAATATCGGACAGAATATCCGTAATGCGCCAGGGAACATATATGGGAACGGTAAACAAGGCGGAAACCTCTCCGGGAGAGCTCACAAAGCTTATGATAGGCAGGGAAGTATTCCTGAATGTGGCAAAAAAGGAGTCGCAGGCTAAGGAAGTGGTGCTTGAAGTAAAGGATGTATGGATATCAGGAGAAAAAGAAATTTCAAAGATAAGAGGGCTTTCCTTTGATGTAAGAGCAGGAGAGATAGTAGGTATAGCGGGCATAGACGGAAACGGTCAGAGTGAGCTTATAGAGGCTGTTACGGGGCTCAGGGAAGTAGAAAAGGGAAGTGTGGTTTTAGGCGGAAAAGATATTACAAACAAATCCGTAAAGGAAATAAGAGAATCGGGGCTTACCCATATACCCGAGGACAGGAATATAAGGGGGCTGAACAGAGAATTTTCCATAGCGGATAATGTGATAGCGCTTGATATTGAGAAAAAGAAATTTGTGAAAAACGGAACGATAAATAAAAAAGCAAGAGATGAGGCTGCGGAAGTGCTTATTGAAAAGTTCGACATACGCCCTGCCAAGGCGGAGTTAAAGACTTCCTCGCTTTCGGGAGGAAATGCCCAGAAGGTAATAGTTGCGAGAGAGGTTTCGGCGGGGGGAAGGATACTCGTTGCGTCACAGCCTACCCGAGGAGTGGATATAGGTGCAATCGAGTCGATAAGGAAGATACTTGTAGAGGTAAAAGAGCAAGGACTCGGGGTGCTGCTTGTTTCGGCGGATTTGGAAGAAATACTTTCTCTGTCCGACAGAATAATAGTAATGCACGAAGGAAAAATCACAGGAAGGCTCGATGCATCGGAGGTTGACGAAGAGAGTATAGGACTTAAGATGATGGGCGGAAGCAGTCAGGATACGGAAAAAGGTGAGAATAATGAATGATAAGGACGGAAAAGGCATATCAAGCCTTGTAAAAATATTGTTTACTATGCTTCTTGCCTTTTTGGTAGGAGCGATATTTATCACAGCCATCGGAGAAAATCCGATGGAAGCTTATGCGGCGCTTTTTAGGGGCGCATTCAGCGGCAAATTAAAGCTGGGAACTACACTTGCGAGCTTTACACCGCTTCTTATAACTGCGGTTGCATTTATAGTGGCGGCAAAGGCGGGAGCATTCAATGTAGGTGTAGAGGGAGAAGTTTTTCTCGGAGGAATAACCGCGGCATATATAGGAATCAACTGGACTTTTCTTCCTAAGCCTCTGCTGCTTCTTGCCTGCTTTTTGGGAGCGATAACGGTTGCGGCATTCTGGGCATTTATTCCTGCGGTATTAAAAGTCAGATACGGGGTTTCGGAGGTTTGTACCACCATACTTATGAATTCTGTGGCGCTTTATATAACCAATTATCTGGTAAGCGGCCCTATGAGTGCGGGTACGGCAAATGCACAGTCACATCCCGTTGCGGTAACGCTTCCTCAGATAATGAAGCCGAGTTCGTTAAATACGGGTATATTTATAGCCATAGCGGTTGTGCTTGCGACGATATGGCTCGTGTACAAAACGCCTTGGGGCTATAAACTCAGAGCGACAGGAACAAATCCGGACAATGCGGAATATATAGGGCTTAAGCCGAAAAAGATATTTATACAGAGTATGATGCTTTCGGGTGCGCTCGGAGGAATAGCGGGAGCCATTGAGGTTTTGGGAGT
>JBHADN010000164.1:0-3092 GCA_041855085.1 Catonella sp. | reverse complement strand
GAAACTACCAAGCACCTGTCAAGGCTGTTAAAAGAAACTGCCGGCATAGATACGGTATATGATTGCTGCGGTAAGCCAATTGCCGAATTGGGGCTGGTTGAAGAAGAAAATAAAATCATAGACAGAATAAATGATTTTTTGGTAAAAAATCAGGTGGAGGAGCTTGTGCTGCTCTGTCCTAACTGCTTTTATCATTTCAGGGACAGACTTAAGGCGAAAATCACAGTAATCTATGAGAAACTTGCAGAGCTCGGTTTGGGACAAAAGGTAAAGGGAAATGCGGATATTTTTCTTCCATGTCCGGACCGGGAAAGAAAAAAATGGATAGAATATCTTGCTCCGTTTTTAGACGGAGAGCCTGCCTTTGTAAAGGATGTGCAGTGTTGCGGTATGGGCGGCTGTGCTATGATTAAGGAGAGAGAGCTCTCGCTCGGTATGGCAAAGAAGCTGAAAGAACAGGAGCATGAGGCGGTTATAACTTACTGCGGTACTTGTGCGGGAAATCTCTCGGGACAGGGAAATGATATAGACCATTTTTTGCCTAAAATACTCGGGGTAGAGGAAACGGCAGACAGCGGACATTCTTGGACAAACAGGGCAAAGACCAAATTCAGAGGGCAGTACTAGACGATATACATAGGGTGAGAGAAGTGAAAAGGGCTTTAATAATATTTACCAGAGTTCCGGAGGAAAATAAGACAAAGACAAGGCTGATGCCGCATTACAGTCCTGCTCAATGCGTAGGGCTTCATGTTGCCATGCTGAAAGACCTTGCCGTACAGATTAAAAGTATTGCGAATGAAACGGCAGTATTTATATACTACACCCCTGCGGCGGATATATCTGTACTTGAAAATATATTCGGAACCAAGATTTGTTACAAGCTGCAGGCAGAGGGCGAACTGGGAGAGAAAATGTACAAGGCGATAGCCGAAACTCTGGAAGCGGGCTACGAGCTTGTAAATCTGATGGGAAGCGATATACCCGAGGTTACGGCAAAGGATATAGAAGAGGCGTTTAAGATACTTGAAAACAAGGATGTCGTGTTCGGACCTACTCTGGATGGGGGCTATTACCTTGTGGGCATGAAAAAACCTATATGTGAAATATTTAACATAGAAAGCTACGGCGGAGCGAGCGTTTTTGAAGATACCAAAAGGGCTGTAAAAAATATGGGGCTGGAGCCGGGATATTGTCGAAAGTGCAGCGACATAGATACAAGCTCAGATATAGAAGAGTATCTGGTAAGAATGGAACACGACGAGGCATTCAGAAAGACCAACACCGGAAGATATCTCCTGGACAATAGAAAAATAGCCATAATAATACCTACATATAACGAAGCGGAAACGGTTACAAGTCTGCAAAGACAGTTGGAGCACCTTAGAGAAGAATGCGAGATAGTTTTTGTAGACGGAGGGAGTACGGATAATACGACAGCCCTCATAGACAGTACAAGATTTCGCCTGTTGCACTCCAAAAAGGGCAGGAATAATCAGATGAATCTGGGAGCTGAAAGCGTGGAGGCTGATATACTGTTTTTCCTGCATTGCGACAGCGAGCTTCCGGCAGATCCTGTCAAGGAGATAAGAGAACTTATGGCAAAGCATAGGGCGGGCTGTTTCGGAATAGCGTTCAGAACCCTCTCTCCCCTTATGTTTATATGCAGATACATAAGCAATCACAGGGTATTTGACAGAAAGGTAATGTTCGGAGATCAGGGCATAGTCGTAGAAAAAAAGCTTTTTATGGAGGCGGGGATGTATCCCGACTTGCCTATAATGGAGGATTACCAGTTCTCGCTCACTCTGAAGGAAATGGGAATAAAGCTCGGTATGACCAGACACAGAATATATACCAGCGCAAGGCGCTTTAAGGGAGGGCCTGTGCGTAAGCTGAGGCTTATGTGGAAGATGAACAGGCTGCGCAAGAAATATCGCGACGGAGTGGATATAAACATAATTGCGGCTATGTACAGGGATGTGAGGTAACTATGGATATTTTAGAACTTATAAAGCCTTTGACAAAGAGCAGGGAATACAGGGAAGCGCTCGGACTTCCGGAGGAAATAGCGGAGGAATACAGCCTGCTTGCTGCCGGAGAATATAATGTGAATCTGAGCTTTACCCATCCTGTAACAAAAAAAGAGCTGATACTGAGGATTAACCAAGGCTCACAGATGGGACTTGAAAATCAGATAGAATATGAGGCAGACACACTAAGGCTGCTTGAAAACAGCAAAAGAACCCCTAAGCTGTACTATGTAGACGGAAGCAGAAAATACATAGACAAGGGGATACTGGTTATGGAAAAGCTTGACGGTGTGGCGCTGGACTACAGGAAAGATTTGAAAAAGGCGGCGGACATACTGATAGATATACACAGACAGCCCTTTTGTGCAGATAATCATCTTATAGAGGCGGGAGAGGGCTTTGCCTTTGTACTGAAAGAATGTGAGGAAATGCTTAAGCATTATAAAAACAGCGAATACAGAGATGAGGCTGTGTTCGGTCGCATAAGGCTTCTGCTTGACAGGGGTTGGAAGATGGAGGAGGCGGGAAAGGCTGTAAGCCGTAAGACCTATAAATGCATAATAAATACGGAGCTTAACTCCGGCAACTTCCTTATAAATAATGACGGAAAAACCGACTGCCTCATAGACTGGGAAAAGGCTGTGATAGGCTCTCCCTCACAGGATATAGGACATTTTCTCGCGCCTACCACGACCTTTTGGAAGACGGATGTAGTGCTTACAGAGGAAGAGATAGAGGATTTTATAGAGTATTATATAAAAAAGGCGGAGAAATTTTTCGATACGGAGGGAATAAGAGAGCTTGGCAGGCAGTTTATAAGGATAAACTGTTTAAGAGGATTGACCTGGTGTGCTATGGCTTATGTGCAGTACAAAAACGGCGGCAAGGAGCTGTTAAATGAAAGCACCGAAAAGAAGCTGGACGCCTATTTAAGTGACAGTTTTTTAACAACTGTTGAGAGGATTTTTTAAGGAAAAACGGGCCTTAATCAGGGCTCGTATTTTTTTCGCATATCCTATTGACTTATTGAGGAAATAGATTATCATTGAGATACCTCTT
>JBHADN010000163.1:0-10348 GCA_041855085.1 Catonella sp. | reverse complement strand
TATAGTACCTTACAAGCTCCTCCCTGCCGTCCGCATATACAAGATAATGTCCCGGCATAAGCTTCCTTACCCCCTTAAAAAAGGTTTCATCGCCTGTTGTATATGTAAGGCTTAAATATATTTGAAGCAGCGGCAAATTAAATTCCTGTACAAACTCGCTGTCCTTCATTATGCTTCTTATCTGACTGCCGTACAAAAGTCTGCCGCTGTCTGTTTTATAGTAATAAAACGGCTTGGTTCCGAATTGATCTCTGACTAAGTACAGCTTGTTTCTGTCCTCGTCAAAAAGCGCAAAGGCAAACATCCCATGCAAACGGTTCATCATTCCCATGTTCCATTTTTTATAGGCTTCCGTTAAAATCTGAATTTCTCTTTCTTCTCGGGGCAGATCTGCCGATATACCAAGCTCTTCACAAAGTTCCCTGTGGTTCCTTATATGCCCCTTATACTCTTTAATAACCGCCATTTTACTTTACTCCATACTGTCCATAATATTCATCAATCCTGCCCTTAATCTCGTCGTCTATGATAACCCTGTCCAGAACAACTCTGTTATATAAATATTCTATAACCTCTTCCATAGTAACTATAGCACCTGTGGGAAACCCATAAAGCTCGGATACTTCCTGCAATGCACTTATCTCTCCTTTACCTCTTTCCCTCCTGTCAAGCGAAACCATCATACCTATAACATTTACATCTCCCATTGATTTAAGTATAGGGAAGGTTTCTTCGATTGATTTACCCGAAGTTGTAACATCCTCTATTATAACCACTCTGTCACCCGACTTTACATTGCTTCCCAGTAAAATTCCGGCATCTCCATGATCCTTAATCTCTTTTCGATTTGAGCAATATTTAATTTCTTTTTTGTACAGTTCATCAAAGGCGGCTACCGTAGCCACAGCAAGAGGAATTCCCTTATATGCCGGTCCGAAAAGTATGTCAAAATCCGTACCGTAAGCCTCTTTTATAGCCATAGCGTAATACTTCCCCAGCCTTCTCAGCTGTCCTCCTGTTACATAAGCTCCGGCATTCATATAAAACGGCGATTTTCTCCCGCTCTTCAGCGTAAAATCTCCGAATTTGAGCACTTCACTTTCTACCATAAATTCAATAAATTCCTGCTTATACTGTTCCATTTCTGCCTCCTGAATTCTACTAAACATCACTTTTTTTCAACCCGAATACACAAAAAAAGCTGTCACTACTCCGGTAACAGCCTCTTTTACAGTATTTAATTAAGCACGCTCCACGCGTCCGCTACGCAAACAAGATGCACACACATGCATTGTCTTTGTACCGCCTGCTGTCTTAACTCTTACAGTTCTGACATTGGCTTTCCATGTCCTGTTATTTCTTCTGTGTGAATGGCTTACAGCTATACCGAAGCTTACGCCCTTTCCACAAACATCACACTTTGCCATTATGACACCTCCTCTATCTCCAACGGAAATTATGGGTAAATTTTTACACACAAAACACACTCGTACATTTTAGCAGAATAATGCCGCAAATGCAAGTATTATAACTTAAACTTTTTAATTATTCCGTCTAATTCTTCTGAAAGTTCCATAAGTTTACGCCTTTCTTCTTTAATTTCCTCAAAGGTTTCAGCCTGTTCATGTGTAGAGGCTGAAATTTCCTCCGTTGCCGCAGAATTTTCCTCTGAAAGAGCTGATGCATTTTCCATTACCTTATAGAGCGATATCTGCGCCTCCTTGGTCTTTTTGTTGGAGTCCGCCATATCATTTACCGCCGCCTTTAAGCGAATAACCGCATCGGCTATACCCTTAAAACGAAGTTCAACCTCATCTACATTCTTAGACTGATTATCCACTATTTCCGTAGACTCGTTAATCTTTTCTACCGCATAAGCCGTACGCTTCAACAACTCTGTAACGGACTGATTGATATTTTCCGTAAACAGACTTGAATTTTCCGCAAGCTTTCTTATCTCCTCGGCAACTACTGCAAAGCCCTTGCCTGCCTCTCCCGCCCTGGCTGCTTCTATGGCGGCGTTAAGTGCCAGAAGATTTGTCTGGTCGGCTATGGATCTTATCATCTCGCCTGCCACTTTAATTTCATCCACACTATTCTGTGTATTATCTATCGCCTCTTTAATCTCTACCGATATTGCTTTATTGCTGTCCGTAGATTTGAGGAGATCCCTCATCGTAACCATACCTTCATCGCCTAGGGTTTCGGCATTATAGGAAGCGGTACTGAGTATTTCAAGATTACTCTCGTTTTCCTCTATAAGACTGCTGAGCTTGTCAACCTGCATAACACCTACCTGTGTATCCTCCGCCTGAGATGATACTCCATGAGCTATTTCTTCAAGCGTTCTGGATATTTCGGAGCTTGTTCTGCTGACATTTTCAGAATTGTCAAAGAAAAGCTGACAGGTACTTCTGAGATTGTCGGAAGAGGTACGCATCTTCTCAATTATTTCCACAAAATTCTTTTTTAATTCCTGAGTTGCCCTATAGATATCTCCAAGCTCGTCCTTGCGGTTTGAGTAGTCATTGGACGGTGCCACGCTGAGGTCATATCCCGCAATTTCCGTAATATCCTCACGCAGGGAATTAATAGACTTTGCTATTGCGGAAGCAAGAATAAATGCAAAAATTATTCCTATGGCAACTACTGCTATAACAGCCATAATAAGTATTATAGTAAGTGTCCTTGTTGAAGAATAAACCTCTTTGGAATTTATTGATGACAGTATGGTAAGCTTTCTGTCCGCAAGGTTATAAAATCCGGCAAGCTTATCATTGCCAAGGAAAAAGTACTCGCCTACTCCTGCCTGCTTATTTCTTATTTCATTGACAAAGAACTCCGAAACTTCTTTATAGTCCGGCTTTCCCGCATTTTCCATGATATTGAAGCCTTCATCCACAAGCTTTGTATTCGTATGTCCCACTACAGTAAAGTTTTCATCATATACTGCAAGTATGCCCGACTCCTGCCATTTAAAAGCGGCACAAAGCTCACTTATAAACTGTGCCTGCTTTATTCCCGCCAACACACCGACTATCTTACCGTTCTTGTATACCGGAGCCGAGATTACAAAAACCTTAGTTCCGTCAACATCATCAGTTATGTTTGAAAGATAGGTTTTACCCTGAAATGCCTGTTTAAAATACTCTTCTCCCGAAACATCCGTTTTTACCGTATCCGCTGCAAATGTCTTTGCAATTCCTTTTTTATTTATATACGAAAACAGCTTAAAATCAAGTTCCTCCGCTCTCTTTTCAAAAAAAGCCGTCTTTTTTTTCCACGACGCTTTTTTATCTATAAGTATGTTGTTAAGTGCAAGCTCGCTGACTGTATTCTCCACTCCTCTAAGCTCCGCATCAATCACATTTGCCGCCTGCTGTGTTATAACCGCCACATCATCATATACCTGTTCTTTGAAGTATTTTTTGATGACTCCCTGATTTATAAGTAGCATAACCAGATTCGACACGACCAGCATACCCACAAAGCATGCCAAAATAAGTGTTTTTACAGATGTCTTTTTCATTTCAATCCTCCCATTTGAAGTCTATTGCATGCTGTCCATGACAAATCTTACAGCACCTATGATTCCTGCATCGTTTCCGAGTGCGGCAGCCTCTATGCGCAAATCTCTCGCAAAGTTTGCCATAACCCTGGTCAGCACTTTTTCTCTCACTTTATCTATAAACAGCTCCTTCTGCTTTGAAACACCGCCGCCTATAATAACCATTTCAGGGTTGAATATGTGTACAAAGCCAACTATTCCCGCGGCAATATCGTCCTGCCATCTGTCTACATATTTAGAAACCTCTGCATTCCCTTTTTTTACTTCTTCAAATATGAGGCGTCCGTCCACTCCGTTCTTGTCTATACCGGAAATTTCTCCCCTGTCGATTGCTGCGCTTACTTCTCTTACCAGTGCCCTTGTCGAGCCGTAATATTCGAGGCAGCCTCTGTTTTTGCATGAACAAAGTTCTCCGTCAAGATAAAGCGGTGTATGCCCCACCTCTCCCGCAAAGCCTTTCTGCCCTATTAAGACCTTGGAATTAACTATTATGCCGCCGCCTACTCCCGTGCCTATGGTTACCACTACAACATCGGAAAGACCTTTCGCCGCTCCCTTCCACATCTCTCCGAGTGCCGCAGCATTGGCATCGTTTAACACCTCCGTTCTCACTCCGAATTCTTTTTCAAGTCTGTCCTTTATATTAGTTCCCAGCCAGTTTTCTATATGTCCCGCCGAACCCTCAACCGTTCCGCTTTTACTGTTTATTCCGCCTGTAGCGGACACTCCTATACCCGAAAGCATCGAAGAAGCCATATTCCTTTTTGACAGCAGATCATGTATTCCTTTAATTATCGTTTCTATAATCGGCGTCCTGTATCCGTCAAAATTTACCGAATATTCTCCAATCTCGCCTATTATGCCGCCCTCTCCGCTTACAATACCGAGCTTTGCCGCAGTACCGCCTATGTCTACACCTAAGTACAGTTTTTCTTCCATCTGAAGTTCTCCCGTTTCATACAAAATTATCCTGCAAATTTTATCAGCATACCGAAGATAACAAACAGTATCCACATTATTTTTGAAATAATCGCAAATGCCGTTTCATCTCTTACAAGCCTACCTAAAATATACAACATTATAGCGCTTATGTAAAATAAAATCATAGAAATATTATAAATTTTTATTTCCGTGAAAGTCATTAAAAATGCCGAAATTAAGAATACAAAGAACTTTAACGAGGCCGCTGCAATATGACTTACAAACAGATTTAGTTCCCCTTTACCTGAAAGCCTCAGTCTGTCTG
Source organism: Catonella sp. (assembly GCA_041855085.1). GTDB lineage: Bacteria > Bacillota > Clostridia > Lachnospirales > Lachnospiraceae > Catonella. The sequence continues at coordinate 5,534 of JBHADN010000163.1, read as the reverse complement.
AAAGTCCCGACACTCTCATTGCTCTTAATTCTTCAAATGCCTTTATGCTTATATACATTCCTACGGAAATTATAAAAAACAGCTTTAAATATCCGCTGTAGTCTGTCTGTTTTGCCATGCCTTTTAGAATGTTTTCGTTATTTATATTAAGCACAAAAATTTCGTTTAAAAGCTGTGTTTCCGACAACTTTGCCTGATACTCTTCAAAGCTTATTCCGCTCTCTTTACTCATTCTCTCGTAAAGATTCCTGTAAATATAATGGGTTGCAAGCTTTGTGGCTATTCTGTCATTTAAAAGATTTATGCCTGACTTAAATGACAGTTTATTTACCTCAATAAGCCCTGACAATTCTCCATTATGAAATTTTTCTCCAAAGCCTTCTTTTATAATATAACGCACATCTTCATCTTTTTCGGATATCTTAACTTCTTTAATCTCTGATATAATATTAACAAACTCTGCAGAAAGTTCGGTTTTATCTTCATCTTCTATCTTCACATAATAATTTCCTCTGTTTTCCAGGCTTTTGTAAAGCAAATTTACAGAGAATGAAAATAATAGCGAAATAAAGATGATAATAAGCATATCTCTGCTGATAAGTTCATTTTTCAGTTTAACCTTCAAATACATTTAGCCACCTATACCCACCGCGTATCCTGCGTTTATAAGTCCGTACCATGCCGCCATACCGGTAAAAAACATAATAAGCAATGCAGATGTATATATTTCCGCCCTTGTATAACCGCTTAATACGAGCCTTTCCACAATTTTACCGCTTAATATTCTGCTGTTTATTATAATTGAAAAGCTGACCGTAAGGGCAAATAAAGCGACAAATAAGTTGTATGAAGCTTCTATCTCCCGTTCACTTAAACCGAAAAGTTCATTTTCTCCTGCAAACAGACTGTTTCTTGTTATAATCTTTTTTACATATTCATTTTGCAGTTCATTAAACTTTTCTATCCCCTCTTCTTCTGTCATTCCCTTTTCATACATCATCTCCATGTAGCTTAGTCCTGCATTCTGAGCTACATTTATCACATCCGTAAAGCCCGCAACATAATTTATAAGCAGTTTCGAAAAATCATTTTCGCTGTCCGCAGTATACAAATCAAGCACAGCCTTTTTCCCCGAGTACAAGGTCTGCATAGTTCCTTTTTTTATGTGTATGAGTAAAATCGCCTCACCGCCGTCCACACTCTTTCTGCCTGCCTCATAGTCCGTGCTTTCAAATCTTACAATCTCATTTATCCTGTCGCTTAGTATGGAACTTATAACAGTCCTCGCCAGAAAGGAGTCTTCCTCGTTGCATATAAGCACCTGCGGCTTGACCTCTTCAGCCCTGTGTATCCAAAATATGAAGCCGGATATCAGGATAATGGTTAAAACAATAGGGAACAAAGCGGATTTTAGGTTTATAAGCAGAATTTTTATCTGAAATATCAACAGCTTCGCCGCTAATCTAATTTTCATCTTTCAACTCCAGTTTGCCTCCCATAAGGCAGGCGCTTTTGTTACATACTTCCTGTAAAAAATTTTCCTGATGCGAGGTTATGATTATAATTTTTTTATCTCCGATTTCCCTAATATATGACTCAATCATCTTAACCAGTTCCTCATCCATACCTACTATAACTTCATCAAGCAAGAGTATATCGGATTTGTTAATTACCCCTACCGCAAAATTTATGAGTCTTTTCTGACCTCCTGAAAGCTTAAACACCCTCTTCTTAAGCAAATCGCAAAACCCCAGTTTCTCAGCAATATCTATAATATCAGTCCTATTTGAAGAATTGCAAAATATTTTTAAGTTATCTTTCACACTCAGCTTTTCAAACAAAACTATATCCTGAGGAACAAAGCCTATGCCCGTTTTTTCAGCATACTTAATCTCCCCGGAGAAATCTCTATCCACTCCCGCAATCAGATTAAGCAAGGTCGTTTTTCCGCTTCCGTTGCCTCCTCTAAGCGCCAGAATATCTCCCGAGTTCAGCGTAAGACTCAGACCGTCAAGTATGAGCCTGTTTCCTATTTTTTTCGATAAATTGTTTATGGAAAGCTCCATCCTACCTCCAAAACTTACAAGACAAAGCACCTTGCCTAAAGCAAAGTGCCTTGTAAACTTTATTGAACCGTCTTCTAAAGCAAGCTTACTGCATCATAGAAGTCATATTTAAAAGATTTTTAAGCGCTTCTTCTACAATCTGAGCATCTCCTGCCGAAAGACTTTCCTTGGCTGCGGAGGTTATATCACTCTCCATTGATTTATATGCATCGCCCGTAAGTACTGCACTCACCTTAGATAATGCATCAAGTGCAACACCCATAGCATCTCCGCTGCCGTCAACCAAGCCTTTTAAGTCATAGGAATTGTCCGCAGTACCGAAAGTATAACCATCTCTGGTAAATTTTTCAAAGCTGCTTGCATACTTCACGGTCAATCCCGACATCGTGAATTCGCCTTCAGCCGCTTTTATCATATCGTTTTCAAGAGTAAATACATATCTGAATGCCGGATTTCCTACAATTTCCATTGCAGATTTAAATTCAGCCGATGTGTAAGTTCCTGCAAGCTCGGTTACAGCTTTCTCCCAGTTGTCTGCAAGCTCTTTCCTGCCTTCTTCCATATTTTTCTTAAACTCTTCTTCAGAAATTCCTGTAAGCTTATAGTCGCCTGAAGAAATAACAAGCGCTGCCAACTTATCATACTTCGCCAGAACGGAATTCTTAAGCGCTTCATCCTTAGCCGCCTCATTCAACAGAGAAACAAGCAAGTCAATGCTCTCCTGCTGTGTGATGTTTAATATAATCTTGTTGCTTCCTTCGGCTGTAAGCTTCTCCTTAAGTGCTGTCTTAAGAATTTCTACATATTTTGACTTCCCGAACGATTTGATAAAGTCATCCTTCTCATAAATTATATCAATATATTTGCCTATCTGGAATCCGCTTACATCCGCTCCCACAGCAGTATTGATATCTTCGCTGAAATTGCCGTAAATCGGCTTGCTTAAAAGGCTCTTTGAAGAAATCGTTACCTCCCAAGGCTTAAATGCCGCGCCTGCATCTATAAGCTCCTTACCGTCATACAGCAAAGACACATTTGTTCCAAATTCAACGGGATCCGACGCAATATTAGCCATAGCACCGTAACGCAGTGTAAACTTAGGTAAAACCTTGGATATAAAATCTACAACCTGTTCTTTACTTGATTCAATTCCGAGGTCATCGGGAACGGTTTCAAGCAGCTTTTTCAGTTCGGCATTTTCCTTATCCAGGCTGACCGACATGTCAACCGTAACATTCTGCTGTCTTTCAGAATACATTTTGGCATACGCGCTCATAAGCCTTGTAAACGGATCCTTCAGCAGTGTCTGCGCAAAGATAAAGCCTCCCGCAGCAATAACCGCTATTATCGCAATTATAACCACTACCAGACCTTTCCCTATGCCTCTGTTGTCTTTCTTAAACATCTTCATCTACTCCTCCTTTTTAAGTAAGACTGAATTTTGTACACTCGTTAATTTTGCATACATTTTGATTTTATCACATATTAACGGCTCAATCAAGATTCACAAAATCGCACAGTACATAATTGCTCAAATCAAGCCCCCTATCGGATAGCCTTATTATATTATTATCTTCAATCAACAGTCCGTTTTTTATATGTTTTTTTATTTCCTTTCCATATACCTCCTCCAAATTTTTGCCAAATTCACTAAAAAATCTATTTTTTTTAATTCCATTTGTACATCTGAGCCCAAGAAACATAAACTCCGCCATACTCTCGGTCAGGCTAAGACTCACTTTTTCCTCCCTGACATCTCTTCCTGAGTCTATACCGCCTATATATTCCCTTATATTTGCCGTATTTTTATACCTTTCATTTTCAAAAAATGAGGATGCCGCCGCTCCGAAGCCAAGATAAGGAACTCTTTCCCAATACGAAATATTATGCCTTGAATGGAGGTTATTTTTAGAATAATTGGATATCTCATACCTGTGATAGCCTGCCGCGGAAAGTTTCCTTACCGTCATCTCATACATTTGCCTTTCGACCTCCTCACAAGGCAAATCCTTAAAGAACGGAGCATTTTCAGAGTATCTTTCAAAAAACGGAGTCCCCTCCTCCACTATGAGGCTATAGCTTGATATGTGCTCTGGGTTTAATTTTACTACCCTGTCCAATGACTTTTCGTAGGAGAACACGCTCTGCTTCGGCAATGCACTTATAAGGTCTATATTTACATTGCTGAAGCCGGCCTCTCTTACAAGCTCATAGCTTCTTAAAAAATCTTCATAGCTGTGTATCCTGCCCAGCAGTCTTAACTCACTGTTTTCCGTGGACTGAAGTCCAAGACTCAGTCTGTTTATCCCGGCATTTTTGTATATTAAAAGCTTCTCCTTATCCAAAGTTGCCGGATTACACTCTATTGTAATCTCAGGATAGAAGTCATCTGTATGAAGCTTAAAATTCTTTCTTACTGTCTCCAAAAGTTCGGCAATATAACTTCCCTTTAATATAGACGGAGTGCCTCCTCCAAAATACACGGTGTACACTCGGTGATCACAAGAAAGGTATTCAACTCTCTCCTCTATCTCCCTTTTAAGCGCCTTTATATATGCTTTCTTCTCCTCTTCCCCTGAAACAACCGAATAAAAATCACAGTAATTACACTTTCTTGCGCAAAAAGGAAGATGGATATAAATTCCCAGTCGTTTACTCAAATTATCTCACTTTCTTTATTTTACAGTCGGGTATTGAAATCTCTTCTAATCCGGATAATAGTTATGCTCCACCTTTTACCTCAGGATTCCTGTAAACTCAACTATCTCTTCTATTGCTCGTCCGTTGCTTTTCATTGTCTTTACCCGTTATAACTTTTACTTTCAGCTCAAGCTGAGGTTCTTCCGAATTCTCATAAAGCTCTGATAAATTAGGAAATTTTTCTTCCGCATTTTTCTCCCTGCCTGTGTAAACAAGCACAAATTCAGGCTTCGGAAATGTCAGCTTTCTTCTTCCGAATACATTCATTCTGTTATCAATTATATAGTTTTGATATGTCAAGGCGATATAAATTAAAAATCTCATCGCCATATTAGGGTTTATCGTACTTTGTGCTTCCACCAAAATAACCAGCCTATCCTTAACCAACAATCCCAAATCATTATAGGCGCTGTTTACAAAGATATTTTCAATGGTTATTATTCTGAAATCCTCATCCGAAAACTCTGCTCCATCTTCATAAATTGCATTATACAGCTTTCTCTTTCAAGTTGCAATTCGCTTTTGCCAAAATCGGCTTACCTGAGCTCTGTTCAATTTTTTTAATTTAACGGATTTGATTTATCGGAATTACTTATTCTATCTGAAGAATTTTAAGATATTTAATATAGACTCATTATGCTGAAGTACTGCACGCTTGGCAATGCTAAAACAGCAGAAATTTCAGCAGTTTTATTGTACAAACTGCACAAATAATTTAGAAAGCCCAGCATCGTCCGACACACTTAATGCGTACACTGTACGCATCCT
>JBHADN010000162.1:0-2725 GCA_041855085.1 Catonella sp. | reverse complement strand
GGTCTGGTTTGTCTTATAACATTGCTCAGCTCTCTTATTTTGATTACGGCATTTAACATACTTGAGAGCGTAAGAGTTTCTCCGCAGCATCTTGCAAGATGGGGAATGGCAGAGATGGATGTGTATATTTACAGAAAAAATGCTGTGGATGAGGAGAAGTCGGGACTGCTGAAAATGCTTGAGAATGACGACAGGGTTGACTTTTATTATGCGGCAATTTCCGACAATGTGCTGTTCAGAACGGATAAAAGCAGTCTATACAATGTGGTTACGGCAGATGTCTATGACAAGAACTTCCCTGAAAAAATGGACTATATAATGACGGAGGGCAGAAATCCGGAAAATCACGGCGAGGCAGCGGTAGGCATCGGTTTTGCAAGAAAGCATAATATAAAGGTCGGAGATAATATATACCTTAGAAAAGGAAGCCGTGAAAATGCCTGTGAGGTTGTGGGAATTTATCCGTCGTATAAGGGCTATGGAGATATTATCAGATTTACCGTAGAGGATATTAAGGAGTATTTTAATAATTCGATAAGCGGATATTATTCCATAGTGCTTAATGACGGAGCGGATGTATATGCCTTTGCGGAAAGCATGAGGAAGGAGTATACGGATTTTGACTTTTTCCCTATGGTAAGGAACGCCTCTTACATAGTAGCCGGGCTCAGTCTGCCGGTAGTAATTGTGACTGTTGTAATAGGACTGCTGTATTTTATAATTATGCTGCTCATGGGTATTATTATAAGAAATCAGGGAGCAAAGGACTTCAGAATATTGAGGGCTGTAGGCTTTTCAAATAAGAAAATAGGTAACAGTCTCATATATCAACTGATTATACCTGCGGCAGCAGGATATGCGGCGGCGGTAATACTGTTTTTTGTTGCGGCTCAGAGCATTTTGAGGTTGCCGGCGGGCATTATAGGGATGGATACCATACCTATGTATTTTGCAGTATGGACATTTTCGGCTGTTCTGATACTGATTTTCGGAATTTTTATGCTTATAAAGGCGGTTGTAGTAAAGAAAAATGCTTGAGACACAGCAGGGAATGTGTACATTTTAGAAGATAACTTTCAGGAGATGACGGACATGACTTTAGTAAAGAAAATACTAGAAGAGCAGAAGGTATTTTTTAACACGGATAAAACAAAAGCTGTAAGCTTCAGGATTGATAAGCTGAAGCTGTTAAAACGAGTAATTCAAAATAATGAAGACCGCATACTGGAAGCCATACACTCGGATTTGGGGAAGTCGGCGGCAGAAGGATTTATGGCTGAGTTAGCAATGGTTTACAGCGAAATAAATACGGCATTAAGACATATAAAAAAATGGAGCAGACCGCAGAGGGTAAGGGGAAGTATAGCAGCTTTTCCCTCTGTCAGTTATGTGTACAGCGAGCCGTACGGAACGGTGCTTATAATGTCGCCTTGGAATTATCCCTTTAATCTTGCTATAGCTCCCTTGGTGGCTGCTATTGCGGCGGGGAACTGTGCAATGCTTAAATGTTCGAGGAGCAGTACAAATACTGCGAAAATTATCAAAGAGATTATAGAAGAGAGCTTTGAGAGAAAATATATATATTGTATTGATACGGACACAGAATATGATGAGGTGCTTAATCAGAAGTACGATTATATATTTTTTACGGGAAGTCCTAATGTAGGTAAAAAGGTCATGAGTGCCGCAAGTAAGTATTTAACCCCGTTTTCTCTGGAATTGGGCGGGAAAAGTCCCTGTATTGTCGACGAGAGTGCAGATATAAAGCTTGCTGCCAAGCGGATAGCCTGGGGGAAATTTTTAAATGCGGGACAGACCTGTATTTCCATTGATTACATTCTGGTTCATGAAAGTATAAAAGAGGCTTTTATCCGTGAACTGGACAAAGAAATTAAAAAGAATTATGACATGAACAATGAAGCATATCCGCGAATTATAAACAGACATCATTTTGACAGGCTTTCTAAGCTTATACTTGCCGAAAAGAACAAAATAGGCGGGCAAAAAAATGAGGCGACAAACAAAATAGCCCCCGCCATATTTACAGATGCGGGCTTTGAAGATGAGATAATGAGGGAGGAAATATTCGGTCCTATACTGCCTGTAATTAAATATGACAGTCTGGACGCTGCGCTAGGGAAGATCAAGGAACTTGAAAAACCGCTTGCCTGCTACCTGTTTACAAAGAAAAAAGAGGTTGGAGATAAGATTATAAACTCCATTTCTTACGGTGGCGGCTGTATAAATGATGTAGTGGTGCATTTTACAAATCACAATCTGCCGTTTGGAGGTGTAGGGCTTAGCGGAATCGGAAGCTACCACGGGAAATATGGTTTCGACGCCTTAAGCCACAAAAAAGGGGTGTTAAAAAGTATAGGGCTGATAGACCTGCCTTTCAGATATCAACCGTTTGACGGCAAAAAGCTCAGGCTGTTAAGAGCAATTTTTACAAAAAGGCTATAGATACGGCAATAAGATACTGTGCGGCATAATATGTGACATGGTTACTTATTATCCATATAGGTTCATTTTTGCTTTTTATTCCGAAATATGTATTCGAAAGTATCAAATCGGATATCAGAAAAAACAGACTGCCGATAAATAAAAGTATGGAACTTTTGGAGCCCGTGCCCAGGCAGGCGATTAGGGAAGTGATGGAAGTGCATATCAGCAGCGAGGCATAAATAAATGATATATTTTTATAGGAGCCGTAGTCAAGCTTCAT
>JBHADN010000161.1:0-7111 GCA_041855085.1 Catonella sp. | reverse complement strand
TTTGGTTGAAAATGCGGTTGTGCATGGTATGGAGGTCATAAGCGAAAAAGGGCGTGTGGAGATAGAGGGACATATAGAGGACGACTATCTTATTTTCAATGTAAAAGATAATGGAAACGGATTTGCCGTTGAATTTGAAAAAATAATAAACGGAGAGTCTGGAGGAGGTCGGGAGAGCATAGGGCTTTCCAATGTTGAAAAGAGGATAAAGCTTTATTATGGGGAAGAATTCGGCTTAAAGCTTTTGAAAAGCAGCGAGAACGAAACCGATATTGAAGTGAAGATACTTAAAACTCCCAATGACTTGGGAAAAGGAAGGGGCAATGTACAGAATAGTAATAGTGGAAGATGAAGAACTGGTAAGAAAGGGACTTTTATTAACAACCCCTTGGAATGACTACAACTGCAAGGTTATAGGCGAGGCAAGAAACGGAGAAGAGGGGCTTGAGCTGGTATTAAAACTGAAACCCGATATAGTGATAACCGATATAAGGATGCCGGTAGTCAGCGGAATAGCCATGCTTGAGAAGATTTACGAGGTGTATAAGCCTGCCGTCATTATGATTACGGCATTTAACGAGTTTGAATATGCCAAGAAAGGTATAGATCTGGACATAAGCGACTATCTTTTGAAACCCTTTGATGACGACCAGCTCGACAAGGCTTTAAGGAAAGCGATAAGCAAGGTAAAATACGGAGTTCTGCTAGACAGCATAAAGGATAATGAGGCAGAGAAGTTAGATGCGGAGGATATTGACAGAAAGATAAGAATTACGGTAAATTCCAAACACAGTAATCTGCTGAAAGCCATAAAATATATAGAGAGCAACTATATGAATGACATAAACATAATGCAGACGGCGGAATATTTGAATGTGAGCGAGAGCTATTTAAGCCATCTTTTTAAGAAAGAAACCGACTACACCTTTCTGGAGGTTCTTACATCGGTCAGACTGTCAGAGGCCTGTAAACTGCTGAAGGATCCGAACATAAGGGTACACGAGGTGGCAAGTCTTACCGGATACAGAGATCAGAGATATTTCAGCCATATATTCAAGAAACATTTGGGAGTTACCCCGAATCATTATAAGGAGAGATTGTGATGTACAAAAATATTTTATTCGATATGGGAAATGTTATTATGGATTTTTCCCCTGATTATATCTTGTCTAATTATACAAGTGATGTTAAACTTATAAATAGGTTAAAGGACAAGATTTTTTTCAATCCCGTCTGGGGAAAGTCCGACGCGGGGGAAGCGACGGAGGATGATGTATATGCGGAGGTTGTTAAAACTCTTGAGGAAGAATACCATGACATAATAAGAAGGGTTGTGTACGGGTGGTACGAGCATAAGACCGAAAACGAGGAAATTTACAGCCTTATGGTAAGGCTTAAGGAGAAAGGATACCGGCTGTTTCTGTGTTCAAATGCTGCAGAGTCGTTTTATAAGTATGAGAGCGGCATAAAGGCATTCGGTCTGTTAGACGCAAAGATAGTGTCCGCGGACATAAAGCGAGTTAAGCCGAATGCGGACTTTTTCAGCTATGTGCTTGAAACCTACAGCCTTAATCCGTCGGAGTGCTTTTTTATAGACGATTTAATTGCAAATGTAAAGGGGGCTTATGATTGCGGTATAGACGGATATTGGTATAACGGGAATGCTAAGCTTTTGTCGGAATTTATGGAGAGAGTGGGTATTTTGTAAGGAGGAGCTTAATGGTGGGTGAGCAGGTTCAGACTAAAAAAAGCTACAGGTATGAGTTTTTATTCGGATTTTCAATAATTGTAATACTATGCGCGTTTTTATTTGACACAACGGAGGAAATTGTAGAGGGGTATTACAGAATATTAACTTCTCCCAGCAATCTGCTCACAGACTATATGGCAGTAGGCGGAATAGGGGCTACTTTTTTAAATGCAGGTCTGCTCATGCTTATCGCCATATTTGCCTCATGGAGAAAGAAACAGCTTTTGACAGGCTCGATAATTGCAGGATTTTTCACTTTGTTCGGTTTTTCCTTTTTCGGCAAGAATTTGTTCAATACCATACCCATAACCGTCGGAGTGTATTTGTACTCCAAGATAGAGGATGTAGATTTCAGCACGCTTTCGGTAAACAGTATGTTCGGAACGGCATTAGGGCCGGCTGTCAGCTATATATGCTTCGGTATAGGGCTTCCTTTTTATAAGGGCTTGCTGATATCTTACGGAGTGGGTATACTTATAGGGCTGCTTCTGCCGCCGCTGGCAAAATCTTTTCTAAGATTTCATCAGGGCTATACCCTGTACGGAATGGGATTTACCTGCGGCGTAATAGGATTGTTCATACAGGGCGTGCTCAGCTCGTTCAGCTTGGGGGTGTCCAATGTAAGTGTGTTAAGCCCCGATGACAATATGCATATCGCAATTTTTATGTATTATTTCTTCGGTCTGTCATTTACGGCGGGATATTTTATAAACGGAAAGAGCTTCGACAATTTCAGAAACCTGCTTTCAAGCAGCGGACGAACACCTTCGGACTTCGGTTACATATACGGATTCGGTATCTGCCTTGTAAATATGTCGCTGCTCGGCGCGCTGTATACCACATTGGTGCTGATTATGGGGCAGCCGCTGAACGGACCTATACTTGGCGGAATATTTACAATATTCGGCTTCGGAATATTCGGAAAACATGTAAGAAATGTTATGCCTATACTTTTCGGTACTTTAGTGGCATTTGCACTTAATATATATGAACCTAAAAGCGTAACGGCTCTGGTTACGGTGCTGTTTGCTACCAACCTCGCTCCTGTTGCGGGAGAGTACGGATTTTTGGGAGGGATGATTGCCGGCTTTGCACATGTTTCGATAGTTTCATCGGTCGGAGTTTTACATGGCGGATTAAACCTTTATAACAACGGTTTTTCGGGCGGTTTTGTTGCCGCAACGCTGGTGCCGATTTATGATGCAATAAGGGAGTCCCGTTTTTTCAAAGTTATCAAACGAAAGAGAGGGGAAGATGAATAAATTAAAGAATGGGCAAAGATCTGCCAAGACTATAGTAGGCGGGCTGATGTATTTTTATTTTTGCAAGGAAGCCCAGAATATCGGACTTAATATAGAGATAAAGGATGACCACATAGAGATAGAGGCGACAGGAGAAGTAAAGCTGTCCTCAACCGACCTTAAAAAGCTGGAGATACTGAAAAAACCTGTGCGTCTTCCGGAATTTGAGGGATACTATGAGGTGCTTATAGACGATAATGACAAACTCAGCGATGTGTTTAACATAGACGGGCTTTCTTCCATAATAGACAGCTCGGAGGTAAATTATGACGGGAATGTATTAAACCTGAAGCTTAGGAGAAATCTGTAGAATGACGGCGGTCCGCCCCTTGTATCCTGAAGGAGCGGCAAGTTGAAGTTCTGTAATAATTTGGGTTTGTATATATGATAAATTTAATGTATAATGTAAGTCGCAGACTGTAGAGGTCTGCGACTATGATTTGAATAATTTGGATTAAATAAAAGTCCGGCTATGAGGAGATTGAAAATGGAAAGAGAAGAATTTTTGCAGGTATACCGCCACTCTTTAGCACATGTACTGGCTAAGGCGGTTTTTGAGATTTTCGGGGAAAGTGTGCAGATAGCTATCGGGCCTCAGATTGATGACGGTTTCTACTATGATTTTGTGCTTCCGAGGGCAGTTACCGAGGATGATTACAAGGTTATCGAAGATAAAATGCGCGAGATATTAAAGAGAAAAGAAACATGGGTAAGGAAGGAGCTTTCCAAGGCGGAGGCGCTGGAACTTTTTAAAGACCAGAAGTTTAAGGTGGAACTTATAAATGATTTGCCTGAGGACGAAATTATAACAGCTTACAACACAGGAGATGATTTCTGTGACCTTTGCCGCGGCCCTCATATTGAAAACTCTATGGAGCTTATGAATGTGGCTTTTCAGGTTAAGTCGGCATCGGGTGCTTACTGGAGGGGCGACGAAAAGAGGGACAGACTGCAAAGAATTTATGTCTATGCCTTTCCGACAAAGGACGAGCTTAAGGCACATCTCAACTTAATCAAGGAGGCGCTTGAGAGAGATCATAAGAAGCTCGGGCCGAAGCTTGACCTCTTTATGTTCAATGAAACCGCTCCGGGGATGCCTTACTGGCTGCCGAGAGGTTGGAGATTGTATCAGGAGCTTATAAAGTTCTGGAGAAATATACATGTGCGTCATGGCTATCAGGAGATATCCGCACCTGTTATCAACAACCGTAAGCTGTGGCTCATAAGCGGACACTGGGCGCATTATGTAAACAATATGTTTATTGTTCCGGGCTTTGATGACGATTTGACTCAGAGAACACTTCAGAGCATAGAGCTTGATTCGGACAGCACATTTGCAGCGAAGCCTATGAACTGCCCGAATGCTATGCTTACCTACAAGAGAACGGTACATTCTTATAAGGAGCTTCCTATAAGATATAATGAAATAGATGTTATTCATCGTAAGGAGAAATCAGGTCAGCTCAACGGACTTTTCAGGGTTCAGGAGTTCAGGCAGGATGATGACCATACATTTGTAATGGAATCGCAGATAGAGGAGGAAATTGCAGATGTAATGAAGGTTGCAGACCAGATTTACGATACTTTCGGACTTACATACAGAGTGGAGCTTTCCACCAGACCGGATGACTTTATGGGAGATATAGAGGTATGGAACAGAGCGGAGGCTGCGCTCAGGAAGATACTTGACAAGAAGTACGGCGAGGGGGGATATGAGGTAAATGAGGGTGACGGAGCTTTTTACGGCCCTAAGATTGATCTTCAGCTTAAGGATGCTCTGGGCAGAGAGTGGCAGTGCGGCACTATTCAGCTTGACTTCCAGTTACCTCACAATTTTGAACTTACCTATCAGGACAGCGACGGCACTATAAAAGAGCCTGTTGTTATCCACAGAGCTATATTCGGTTCATTTGAAAGATTTATAGGTATACTTATAGAAAACTACAAGGGAGAATTTCCGTTCTGGATTTCTCCATATCAGGTTGCCATAGTGCCTATAAGGACAGAGCACAACGAGTATGCAAAAGAGATAGAGGACGCACTCTACGATTTAGGCATTCGTGTAGAGGCTGATTATGCCGACAGAAACATGAACGAGAAGATTAAGGCATTTAAGCTGATGAAAGATCCGTACATAATAGTTGTAGGTGACAAGGAGAAAGAGGAGAGAACCGTTTCCGTAAATGTGCGCGGAGTTAAGCAGCAGATGCATAATGTTCCTCTTGACACTTTCTACAAGATGGTTAAGAAAATGCAGGATACAAAGGCGGCGGAATTGATAAAGGATGTAGCTGAAATTTAACAAAATAAATAAGGGCGGTAATTTATCCGATGGGGTGTTGCCGTCTTTTTTATATCAAATGCGCGGGGAAGCTGTTTCGCACATTCATTTTAATGATAATTAAAGGAGATTATAATGCCCAAAGAAGTATTATTCGGAATAATGATGCCGTTTTTCGGAACAAGTCTGGGAGCGGCTATGGTGTTTTTGCTTAAGAAAGAAATATCTGTAAATGTACAGCGGGTGCTGAGCGGTTTTGCGGCGGGAGTAATGGTGGCTGCGTCGTTTTTCAGTCTTTTGCTGCCTGCGATAGAAAGCAGCGAGGATATGGGGAAGTTTTCCTTTGTACCGGCGGCGGTGGGATTTTTGCTGGGAATAGGCTTCCTTTTGTTCTTGGATGAAATAACTCCTCACATGCATCTGGACAGAATAGAGGAAGGTCCGAAAAACAAGTTGAAGCGTACAACAAAGCTCTTTCTCGCAATAACTCTGCACAACATTCCTGAGGGAATGGCGGTAGGTGTGGTGTACGCAGGCTGGATTTCGGGAGAAGTGGGGCTTAGCGTTACGGCAGCTATGGTGCTTGCCGTAGGAATAGCCATACAAAATTTTCCTGAGGGGGCGATTGTATCTATGCCGCTTAGAGCGGAGGGTATGCCGAAAGTAAAAACCTTTGCACTCGGAGTGCTTTCGGGTGTGGTAGAGCCTGCGGCAGCCTTTCTTACTATACTTGCGTCAGGTCTGGTAGTTCCGATACTTCCCTACTGCCTTGCCTTTGCAGCGGGAGCAATGATATATGTGGTCGTTGAGGAACTTATACCGGAGATGTCGGGAGGAAAACACTCAAATCTCGGAACGATAGCATTTTCGGTGGGCTTCACACTTATGCTGGTGCTTGATGTGGCGTTGGGGTAATGTGTAATAATGAACTTCCGCCGCCCGAGAAATATGACCGGGCAGCAGTTGAAATCCCTAAGGAATAGGTGGTATACTGGTAAGTGTAACAGCATCAATTTTGTCAAATGTTTGGGGAGGTAAGAATTATGAAACGGATTTTTTTGAAGAAATTTTCGCTTGTTGTGGTACTTGCCATGCTGGTCGGCATTTTTTACGGGAAAGAGGCATATGCAGAAACAAGATATGATGAGTTTTATGCCTTCAATGAAGGAGTTGCGCTGGTAGGCAAATATGGATTGTATGGCTACATAAATAAGTACGGTAAAGTGATAGTGCCTCTTAAATACGATAATGCATATCCGTTTGAGGACGGTCTTGCAATTGTCGAGGAAAATAGAAAGTACGGATTTATAGACAAGTCCGGCAAGGAAGTAATAAAGTTAAAATATGATTATGTTATGGAGTTTTCCGAAAACAGGGCTTTGGTAATAAAAAAAGGAAAGACAGGATATATCGACAGGAAGGGGAAAGAGGTAATAAAGCCCAAGTATGATAGCGGATTTGCATTTGCCGAGGGCTTGGC
Source organism: Catonella sp. (assembly GCA_041855085.1). Lineage (GTDB taxonomy): Bacteria > Bacillota > Clostridia > Lachnospirales > Lachnospiraceae > Catonella. The sequence continues at coordinate 299 of JBHADN010000161.1, read as the reverse complement.
ATTGGTAGAGTACAAGGGCAAGAAGGGCTATATAAACAAGTCCGGCAAAGAGGTAATAAAACCTAAATATGATGTGGCTTATGACTTTTCAGGCGGACTTGCAATAGTGGGAAAGTCAGGTAAATGGGGTGCTGTAAATAAAAAAGGTAAAGAGGTGGCAAAGCTTAAGTATGACAGCATATCATGGTTCAGTGACGGTTTTGCTATGGTGGAACTGGACGGGAAATACGGTTATATAAATAAGTCGGGCAAGGAAGTAGTAAAACCGGTCTATGACTATGTAAGCATCTTAAAAGAAG
>JBHADN010000160.1:0-4185 GCA_041855085.1 Catonella sp. | reverse complement strand
CAAGAGGTATAGGCATAGGTACAGCATCACATGCTATGGGCACTGCCAAGGCTATGGAGATGGGTAGAACCGAAGGTGCTATGAGCTCACTGGCTTTGGTAATTGCCGGTATAGTAACCGTACTTTTGGCACCTCTATTCTCTCAGTTTTATTTTTAGTATTTACACGATTAATACTGAGCATTATTTATTGTAGCATTTTTCTTGTATGAGGCAGGACCCTTTAGAGTATGCACAGCATTTAATCAATACAATTTTTTGTGATACTTGTATTAAACCTGCTGTGAGAAGTATAAATCTGTGAAAAACCATAGCTTTCTCTCAGCTCCTTTGCCAGTTTATCAGCATAAACAGTAAAGTCTTTAAAGTATACTTTATCATTTGTTTCATCCAGATGTGTAAAAAGCAGGGAGACATCAGTGTATTTCATGCACTGAAATTCTTTCACGCTTTGCATGTCCTGTATGATAGGCGTAGTAAATGTCTCCATGCTTTCATGCTTTGCATAGCGGAGGCTTCCCTGCCACTCGTTATCAAGATTTGTCATATCCTCGCTCACTCCCCTAAGCTCATCCCTTTTTATTTCACAGGGCAGAGGTCCGTTTCCATGCCTTGTTACATAAGGTCTTGTGACATATATAACTTCATTAAGAGGAATTTTTCTTTTTTCAAGAAACCTTGTGATATTGTAAAGCCCGGTTTTTGAGGGTGTCAGATATGGTGCATATTCTTCAAGGTCCTCGTCAAGCAGCAGTCCCTGTCCAGTTTCAAAAACAATCTGCTCAAAACCTGAAAGCCAGTCCGCATAAGTATCAACAAGCCTTATGGAATTTATTGCCTCTTTAAGACATTCTGCATATCCGCAAAGAATCTCATCATCTTTAAGCAGCTTATAATACTCTGTCTGAATCAGGTTTTGTTCAGGATTATCACTCAGAATCCGATTATTCTCCTTTTCATATTTTATGCGAAACATCCTGAGCCTTTGAAGCAGCTCCTCTTTGCTCATATCTCGGATTTCTGCCAGAGAAAGCGATAAACCGCGGGTATTTCTCTTCCTGCATTCATTTATACCCATACCGCAGCTGCCGTGACGCTCCTTTCCACGTGCAGACTCAATCAGCATATTACGGAGCACATCATCAATAATCGTCACTTTAGTATTCTTTTCAGCATAAATAACAGGGGTAAAACCATAATTTTCTCTGAAACTTTTCAACTCTTTTCCAAGCTGGTAGAGGTCTGCAAGAAATGTATCCGCAAGCAGTGTGGATGCACCGTACTCAGCCCCTGCACCTATCTGGTGATGGATAAATCGTCTGCCATTTTCCTCTTCCACTGTGTGACCTGCCTGAGCTCCACCGTTGTGTTTGATGATAAGGGTGTTTTTTATATATTTTGAAAGACTTGCACAGGCAAGACCCTTACCCTCATCACCGAAATTTTTCCCAATTACGGCAGATACTTTCATAGCTGCATTCCGTTCTCCTTAATTAAAATCTGCCCAAGTGCAGTTTTCAGAACAGGTCTGTCCAGCTCATCCCACTGCCCAAGCACCTCTTCCAAAGTTTTTCCGTTCTGCATCTGAATAATACTGATAATAATCTCAGGAATTCTTCCGATATCTACTTGAGAGATACTTACAGTATGTCCGGGAAGAAGTGTACTATTCAGGTCATTTTTTCCGCCGATCATAATGTGAAATACATAAAAACTTTTCTGAACATCAGCAAGAACCGCCTCTTTGCTCTTATATACTGTCTTGTCTCCGATCACACGCTCTATAGTCTCGTCAATATCGCCCTCTCTAATAACAGCCTTGTCACCTATTGTGAATAAAAAACCTTTTTGATTTCTCTTTTTGACAGCATCGATATTCGTATGCCTTGCCAGAAATGCCCAGAGACAGGTAGGTACTACCTCGCCGTTTCCTCCATTTTCAAAAAAGATATCCAAAAGCTGCTCCGCAATACGGATGTCGGATTCAAACTGTGTAACCTGAAGCGGATATTTGTCCCTATAGTCCCCATACGCCGCACACATCAGAGACGGATCCTCCACAGCTCCTGTGGAATAAAGCTTGGTAATTAAATCATTGAGAGCACCGGTCGCAACCTCTACAGCCAGATAGCCCATGGAGCCGGTTACATCAAGTCCCACGACTATAGGTGTGGTATTGGGGTGTTCCTTAGAGTCAAAGCACTCTCTTGTACCTATAAACTTCGGATCAAATTTCGGATCGCATTGCTTTCTTACAAAAATTTCTTCCACTCTCCTGTCATTGGAGAGCTGTCTGCTATTTTTTAATTTCGCCCAGTCCGCAGCTGAATAACTTCCGTATCCCATTTTATTTTCTCCTTTACATCTTGATAAATTTATGTCCGCCAAAACCGTCCTCAATCACCGTATCCCAGTATTCAAAGTCGGCATAAGCATCTTCTTTCGGTTCAGAATATAAAAACTTTTCAAGCTCTGCCGGTCTGCTTCCTGTGTCCATAATATTTTTTGCAGTTTCTCTAAGCAGTTTAAGATCGGCATTTGTTTTTTTACTGCCCGTATATCTCCAATCTCCCATAAGCATTCCTTCATGTGTCACAGGATTGATAAATATGCTTGAGGGGCTTATATCTCCGTGCGAAATATCGGCATATTCCAAAGCACAGCATATATTCTCCATTCGGGAAATTACCCAAGCCAGATGTTTTGCTTCAAACGGTGCGAATACCTCCGCAGGGTAGAAATACGGCTTGCGCTCAAAGATAAGTGCTTCTCCTCCTGCTTCAAGCTGCTCTCTTTGCTTGAACATAGGGAAGCTCCTTGTAAGCTTTGTATCCGCTTCCGGAAAAACAAGCCTGCCAAGACCTTCAAGGAACAGATTCGCCTCCTCATAGCTATCTGTTATATAGACAATATTCTTCCTTGCCAGATAACAGACCATTTTAGGATAAATGTATTTATCCATATAGGCAATTTTAAGCAGCTGCCCGTTTTTCATTTTGTATTCAGCACTGCCCATCTCTTCCCAAAGCGTATCTTTGGAGTAATCATTCTCCTTTTCTATCACCTTTGCCATGTGATAGGAAAGAATTTTTTTGCGAAATTCCGTATTCCCCTTAAGCTCGGAGTCCGACATAAATGCTCTGCTTCCACAGTAGTTACAGGTAAATCCCCCTGCATCCGAAAGCTTGAGCTGTGCACCGCAGTTTCTGCATGTATACCTTACCATTTTACTTTTCCTTTCGCCGGCAGTCGGTATTATTTTTCTTAAATAATACCCAATACCGGACTGAAAATCAAGCTGATTGCTCTCATTCCGGCTTCAGCCCCTTACATATTAATTTGGAGGCTCTATCGGAACCTTTAAGTTTTTTGCTTTCTTTACAATTAAAGCCTGTGATAATTTATGAGCCGGACTATATGGGGGGTAAAAGACAATAGCTGTTACTAAAAGGGCATAAAGCCCTTAAAGTAACAGCTATCAATTGTATATATAGTAAATTTAGGCATCGAGTTGCTCAAGCTTAGATGCTCTTGCCTCAACCTCTTTCTTCTGTATATCTCCGGGAGCCTGCTCATATCTTGCAAACTCATAAGAGAAGGTTCCTATACCGCCTGTTATAGACCTAAGTTCTGTATTGTATCCATAAAGCTCCGACATAGGTACATCTGCCTTAATCACCTGCTTATTACCTACAGATTCCATACCAAGCACCCTACCTCGACGCTTATTGATATCTCCCATGATATCACCTGTAAACTTGTCAGGTACTGTAACTGTGAGAGATACTATAGGCTCTAAAAGCACAGGATTAGCCTTCATAAAGCCGTCTTTAAATGCTATATTTGCCGCCATCTTAAAGGCAAGCTCTGAAGAATCAACCGGATGGTATGAACCGTCAAGAAGCACCGCCTTGATACCCACTACCGGATATGCTGCCAAAGGTCCCTTAAGACAGGACTCCGCTATACCCTTCTCAACTGCAGGGAAATAGTTCTTAGGTACTGCTCCACCGAATACCTCTTCTGAGAATTCATAAGGCTTGCTCATATCCTCACTTGGCTCAAAACTCATCTTTACATCACCGAACTGACCATGACCGCCTGACTGCTTCTTATAACGACCTGCTGCCTCTACTTTTTTCTTGATGGTTTCTCTGAATGCTATCTTAGGCTTGGAAAGTTCTAT
>JBHADN010000159.1:0-7873 GCA_041855085.1 Catonella sp. | reverse complement strand
CTTTTATTCTGAAGGAGTTCTGGGCATCTACGATTTCATTCCTTATTGCAGACATTTCACCGTCAAGGAGAACTATTGCCTCAGCCGCCGTTTTAAGTCTGTTTGACACATTTTCCGGCATATTGCCTTTATATTTATACTGTAAGGAATGCTCTATTATTGCCCAAAAATTCATAGCAAGCGTCCTTATCTGTATTTCGACCTTGACGGTTTTCTTGCCTGACTGCGTTTCCACATTGTAGGCAATAATTATGTGATAGCTTCTGTATCCGCTGCTTTTTTTGTTGTTAATATAGTCCTTTTCCTCAATTACCTCACAGTCCGAACGGTTTCTGACCATTTTAATAACATTTGCAATATCATCTTGAAATTGACAGATTACTCGTACGCCCGCAATATCCTCCACCTTATTTTCGATGTCGTAGAGAGGTATCCCTTTTTTCTGGGCTTTTTCGATTATACTGGAAATCCTCTTAACCCGCCCTATTACCTGTTCTATGGGAGAATACTGCCCTTTCAGCCTATAATCGTCTATTATATGGTTAAATTTTACCACAAGTTCATCAACTGCAAGTCTGTATGGCGCTAAAAATTCACTCCACATCTTTGTTTCCATGGATAAACCTCGTTTTTAATTTTTGAAGCTGTGAATAGGTGCAGGAATCCGTCCTCCCCTATTGATAAATTTTTCACAAGAGAATGAATTCACCGGCATTATAGGTGCATATCCCAACAACCCTCCGAATTCAACGGTATCTCCGACCGACTTTCCTGCAACAGGTATGATTCTTACTGCGGTTGTTTTTTGATTTACCATACCGATAGCCATTTCATCTGCAATTATACCTGATATGGTAGACGCAGGAGTATCTCCGGGAACTGCCACCATGTCCAATCCCACAGAGCATACGCAGGTCATAGCTTCCAGCTTTTCAAGCGTCAAAGCTCCGTCTACTACCGCATTTATCATTCCCTGATCTTCACTTACAGGGATAAAAGCGCCGCTAAGACCGCCGACATACGATGATGCCATAACACCGCCTTTTTTTACCTGGTCATTCAAGAGGGCAAGGGCTGCCGTTGTACCCGGAGCGCCTGCATGCTCAAGTCCCATCTCCTCAAAAATATCTGCGATGGAATCCCCGATAGCCGGAGTAGGAGCAAGAGAAAGATCCACAATACCGAAAGGTATTCCCAGCCTTCTTTCAGCCTCCAATGCCACAAGCTGCCCTATTCTGGTTATCTTAAATGCAGTCTTTTTTATTTTTTCACAGAGAGTTCCGAAGTCATCTTCTGAAGAATTTTTAAGCACCGCTCTTACTACTCCCGGACCGCTTACACCTACATTTATTACCTTATCTGCTTCGGTAACACCGTGAAATGCTCCCGCCATAAACGGATTGTCATCAGGTGCATTGCAAAATACCACGAGTTTTGCGCAGCCTATGGAATCTCTGTCACGGGTAAGTTCCGCCGCTTCTTTGATAATTTCTCCCATAAGTTTTACTGCGTCCATATTTATTCCGGTTCTTGTAGAGCCCAAGTTTACGGAACTGCACACAAATTCGGTTTCGTTCAGGGCACGCGGTATTGAGCGTATCAGCAGTTCATCGGCAGGAGTACTTCCCTTACAGACAAGTGCGGAGTAGCCTCCTATGAAATTTACTCCCGTAGCTTTTGCCGCCCTGTCAAGAGTTTTTGCTATCGACACGAAATCGTCTATTGTCTTACAGGTGGAATTGCCTATCAGAGCGATAGGAGTTACCGAAATTCTCTTGTTTACAACAGGTATACCGAATTCCTTGCCTATATCATCTCCCGTTTTTACAAGCTTTTCTGCCGTAGTAACTATTTTATTGTAAATATTTTCATTGAGTTTTTCCAAATTGTCCGTTATACAGTCCAACAGACTTATTCCAAGTGTTATGGTACGCACATCAAGATGCTCGTTCCATATCATCTCATTTGTTTCAAATACCTCTCCTAATGTAATCATGTTGCTCTCCTTAAAGATGTTTATGTTTTTGTCCTTTTAGACAAAACGGTTTATATTCTGTGCATTTTATCAAAAATTTCTTCTCTTTGTATATTCGCCCTGAATCCACATCTTTCGCCGAGCTTCATAAAGCCGTCCACAACCTCTGCAAAATTGTTATCCACCCCTGTTACATCTACAATTACCATGAGGTTGAAGAAACCTCCAACCAAGGTCTGGGAAACATCCAGAATATTTATCTCCTTTTCCGCAAGATAATTGCATATTTCTGCAAGTCTTCCCACACTGTCCTTTCCTACTGCTGTAATAACCGCTCTTTTCATATCTTCTCCGTTCCGGGGTTTTCCCCTAAATATATTTCTGCTGTGAATACTGCTCACAAATTAAACAAGTGCGACCTATATCATTCACAGGCGAGGTTTATAGGCAAATGAGAAAAAGCTTCGTCAGGCTGTACATCCGACCTTATATATTTTTTCTCCGAAGGCACATCTCTTCTTGCCACCTCAATATTTGTAAACTTCTCATATTCCCCATGATTTATCCGAAGTTCACATCTGACCGTTTCGAGGGCAAGTTCGGGCATATTGTTTTCATCACTCAAATGACTTAAAAATATATGCCTCAGTTCCCTATTCCACAGCCTTGAAATCAATTTTCCCGAGTTTTCATTTGAAATATGCCCGGTGTTGCCTAAAATTCTTCGTTTCAGCATATACGGATAGCTGCCCGCCTCAAGCATATGCTCGTCGTGATTTGCTTCAAGCACAAGTGCATTGGAATTTTTTAAGCCGTTTTCAATTTCATCTGTTACCATTCCGAAATCCGTGCAGACCGAAATTTTTACCCCCTGCTTTTCAAAACTGAAGCCCGTGGGCTCTGCCGCATCATGAGGCAGATTGAAAGCATTTACCCTAAAGCCCTCAAAAACAAAAGGACGATCCGCCTCCAGCTTGTACATAAATCTTCTGTACTCATTGCTGAAGTCCTTAAACTGCGAAATTGCCGAAAGTGTGCCCAGACTTGCAAATACCGGTATCTTATACTTTTTTATAAGCATCATAAGCCCTTTAACATGGTCAATATGTTCATGGGTTATGAATACCGCACTTATATTTTCAGGGCTTACGGACAGCTCTCCCGCTCCTTCAATTATTCTCTTACAGCTTATGCCGCAGTCCACAAGTAAATGCTTTCCGTCCGAACCTCCTATGAGGTTTGCATTTCCGCTGCTTCCGCTTGCAAGCGTGGCAAGCCATACTTCCTTTTCTGTACTACTCACTCCACGCTATCCTAACCTGATCGCCGTCATGTATAGGCGAGGTAAAGTCCATATCTCCTACGCCGTTTACTTCAAGCACCAGCCTTCCTCTATATTCACTCATATCAAAAGTGTAAAAATCCAATATATCTACAAGCACATAATGTATCTTACCTTCAAGGGTAACAGGTGTTCCGTTTACAATTACCGTTATCTTTCTTGCGGAAGGATTTACTTCTTTTTTTATCTCCTCCGCAGGCGCTTCCATAACTGCACTTCCTGAAGTGTAGGAGCTGAAGTCGGGTGTTGCGGAAAAATCAATTGTTTCGTTAAAAGGCTCGGCTACAGGACGAACCTCTTCCACAATTTCCTCTAATACAGCCTCAGGTACTTCAGGAACAGCAAATGAAACCGGTTCAGGCTCGGCTGCCGCACTAAACTCATAAGTCGGACTTTCTGAAAAATTCTCTACTTCCTCCGCTTCATCCTCGTAGGAGATGAAGCTCTCTTCCTCAGGCTTAAAGGTATTCTCCTCTACCTCGGAAGGGCTTGAAACGGCAGGGTTTGCCTCATACTTGGCATTGTCCGACACCGAAAAATTGTGATATATCTTGGTATTTTCGTCGGCAGGCATATTGTTTACCAAAATTCCTTCATGATAAGGCAGGTCGAGCAGTTCCATAATCTGCCTCAGGGTATAATAATCCCTTATGGACACATTATCGCCCTCATTTATTTCATAAAAGCCTGAAACGAGTTTTCCGTTGACTTCTGCAAGTTTAGGGCACACAAGTTCCTTACCGTTGAAATGTATGCTGAAATTGCTCTTCATTTCTTTTATCTTGCTTACCGGCAGCTTTGCAGGACCTCCCGCCGTAGACGGCTTGATTGTAATAATATCATTTTTTGATATAGGCTTGCTTATGCCTGCAATATTACCGTTCAGCTTTATTTCCGCAGGCTCTCCTACCTCTCCCCTCTCTACTCTGCGCTCTCCGTCGAGGGTATAGTTGACGGATTTTCCTCTCTTAGGGAAGAGGTCGTCATTTGAGAAATTATCCATACAAAGCACATCGTATATAGTCAGCTTGTTGTTGTCATAGAGTTTAATTCTCTTGCCGTTCAGCGAAACATAGATGAAATTGTTTCTGGACTCATAATAACTGTAGCATATACCTATAGGAGTAACCAGAAGCGGATCTTTGCTTACATTTTCCTCTACAAAGCCTACCTCTCCAAGCACTTCTTTTCCTCGAAGCGCAACTCTTTCCTTCTGCAGCCCTAAAAATTCCGCAAGATGCTCGGTAAAGCCCTTAACCTTGCCGCCTCCGCCTACTACAAATACTGCGCTTACAGATTTGCCGCCGTTAAGCTCCTTTATCTTTTCTCCTATTTCCTCGGTTATCGCATTCAGCGTAGGGCGTATGGTCTTTAATATGTCCTCGGAGTTCATAGTCTGTGTAATATCCATTACATCTTTAAACTCTACGGTATCTCCCTCAGCCAAATCTCTTTTTATCTGTTCGGCAGTATTGAAATCGACAAGGCAAAGTCTTGCAATTATTTCCGTAATTTCATCTCCGGCATGAGGTATCATACCGTAGGCTATTACACAGCCGTCATTGGTAACACAGATATCGGAGGTTCCCGCTCCCACATCCACAAGGGCAATATTAAGAAGCCTGAATTTTTCAGGGATTGCCAAGTCTATGGCTGCAATAGGCTCCAATGTGAGATTGGCTACATGTAAGCCCGCATTTTCAACGGCTGCATATAAATCATCCACAACATCCTGAGGCAAAAAGGTTGCTATAAGTTCCGCCGATATTTTTGTTCCCTTATGCTCTTCAAGGTTTGCCATCTGCAAGCCGTTTATATAATAATGCATAACGGAATAGCCTACACAGTAAAAGTCTATGCCGCTGTCATCAGATGCTCTTATAGTCTTATATGCTTCATCAACTCCCAGCATTTCAAGACTGTGTATTTCATCGTCCTGTATAACCTTTTCCTCATCAAATTCCAGGGAAGGGCTTACATTTACTGTCTTAAGCACTCGTCCCGCAGCCGCTATACACACCTCGGTAAGCTCTCTGCCGAGCTTTACCTCCAGCTTTTTCTTCATTTTTCGTATAGACTCGGATACCTTGGGTATGTCATGTATCTGTCCGTCCAACATGGCTCTGGTATCATGTTCGACCTGCTCTATGGCAAAAACCTTAAAACTATGTTCATTTTCTCTGGCACCTACCGTTCCTACAAGACTCCTGGTACCAATATCAAGACCAAATACCAGCTTTTCAGGTAACTCCTGCATTGTTCCCTCCCCCATAACGCTCTAATATATTTTGTATTCTGTTCTCCAACTCAAATTCGGAGGACGAATTATCTATAATCTCATCCGCGGCAGCTATAAACTCTTCATCCGTATTTTGAGTATTAAATATTTCAACGGCTTTTTTTCTGTCCATACCCCGTCCGTTTACAAGCCTTTCAAGTCTTGTTTTCTTGTCTGCATATATGAACCAGATTTTATCACACTTGGTATTATACCCTACTTTCAGTAAAAGTGCAGTTTCCAATGCGATGTATTTATATTTTTCCCTGTACTCCGATATTTTTTTATCCACCTCCGCCCCTACGGCGGGATGAATAATAGAGTTAAGCACTTCCAGCTTTGCCCTGTCTGCAAAAACTATGCTCCCGAGCACCTTTCTGTCTATGCTTCCGTCGGGCGCCGTCACTTTGCCGCCAAAATTCCTTATGACCTCCTTGTAGGCAGGCTTCCCCGCTTCCATAAGCTCATGTCCTATGGCATCCGTATCTATAACTGCAGCTCCGTATTTTTCTTTTAAAATCCTTGCAACTGCCGACTTGCCGGAACCTATGCCTCCCGTAATTCCTATTACACACATAGATTTCTCCTTGTCACGAAGAGAATTAAGGCATATAGATTAAGGCTAATGCGCATCGTACCAATTATACCCGAATTTCACATCTACCGAAAGGTCTACCTTAAGTTTTACAGCCTTCATCATTTCTTCCTTCAATATCTTTGCAACAGCTTCCTTATCCTCTTCCTTCGCCTCTATGAGAAGTTCATCGTGTATCTGCAAAAGCAGCCTTGAAGAACCGAATTCCGATTTAAGTCTGTTGTTAACATTTATCATCGCTATCTTTATAATGTCCGCGGCAGTTCCCTGCACAGGCGAATTCATAGCGACTCTTTCTCCGAACTGCCTCTTCATAAAGTTATTGCTGTTAAGTTCGGGTACAGGCCTTACTCTTCCGAAGTAGGTAGTAACATATCCCTTATCCGCTGCGGTTTCTACCAGAGAATCAAGATATTTTTTTACTTTCGGGTAGGCTATAAAGTAATCCTTTATATAGGTTTCAGCCTCCTTGCGTGAGATGCCCAGGTTTTCTCCGAGTCCGAAGGAGCTTATGCCGTAAATTATACCGAAATTTACAGCCTTTGCATTTCTCCTCTGGATATCTGTAACCTCATCCAAAGGAACTTTAAATACCTGTGAAGCCGTAATTCTGTGTATGTCCTCTTCACTCTGATAAGCCTTTATAAGCTCTTCATCTCCTGAGAGGTGCGCCATAATTCTGAGCTCTATCTGAGAATAGTCCGCATCCACGAAAACATAGCCTTCTTCCGCTACAAATGCCTTGCGTATCTTTTTGCCGAGTTCCATCCTTATAGGGATGTTCTGAAGATTGGGATCCGTACTCGAAAGTCTTCCCGTAGCCGCAACCATCTGATTAAGCTTGCAATGTATCCTGCCGTCATCTCTTATGTAGCTTTCAAGTCCGTCAGTATATGTAGACTTAAGCTTTGCTACCTGCCTGTAGTTAAGCACCTTGTCGACTATGGGATCTTCAAGCCTAATGCGCTCTAAAACATCGGCAGAGGTAGAATAGCCCGTTTTGGTCTTTTTTCCGTATGGCAGTCTTAACTTTTCAAATAAAATTACTCCAAGCTGCTTAGGAGAATTTATATTAAATTCCTCTCCTGCCATTTTGTAGATTTCTTTTTCATATCCGCTTATAAGTACATCCAGCTCCTCGGAATAACTTTTAAGAGTTTCCTTTTCAAGCTTTATGCCCCTCTTTTCCATCTCAAAAAGAACTGTAACAAGCGGCATTTCAATATTTTTATACAAATGTTCCATGCCAAGAGTTTTAATCTCTTCAAAAATCCTGTTTGCAGCTACACAGGCAGCTCCTGATACAGTTTTGAGATGATCCGCACATAAAATCTCGGGAAAATCTTCCGCTACCGCCTCCGGATCGTGCTTTTCAGAAAGCGGATTTATAAGATAATGTGCCACCGCCAAATCATATACATTGCTGTAATGAGTTTCCTTCAGGAACTCCAACTGCTCTTTAAGAAAAAATGTAACAAACTTGGTCTTTTTGCACCTGTTAAACAAGTCATCGAGCTGTTCCTTAATAAGATCCGTATTTATAAAGCATTTATTTTCTATACAGATTTCCGAATTCCCGAAGTTAAATGTAACTCCGCCGCTGTCCACAAAAAAACCGACCACGCTGTGAGAATCGGGACTTCTAAAGAAGCTTAGTACCTCATCAATATCGCAGGTTACAGT
>JBHADN010000158.1:0-11578 GCA_041855085.1 Catonella sp. | reverse complement strand
GAGCATTCTCTCCTCCTTTGTATATATAGTCTTCATATCTTTGTCCGAAAGTATGTTCAAAGGATTTACATCAAAGGTAAAAAGTACCTTTTTTAAGCCTTTCGTTTGCAGTACATTGTCTATAAGTTCTTTATGCCCCAAATGAACACCGTCGAACTTTCCCAAGGTTACTACGGTATCCTCCAGCTTAAAGCTGTTTCCTATTATATGTTCCATTTATCCGTTTCCTTAAAACATTTGTTCTATTTTAAATCCGTTAATCTTTCCGTCAAATCTGTAAACAGCTCTAAACTCATTCTTTGTATTATACATTCTGAATTTTTCCCCCTCCGCTATCTGCTCCGTATTCTTGGAAACCTCGGCAAATTCTGTATGTATAATACCGCCGTTTTCAAGCAAAAGCTCCGCTCTTTTTGATACTCGTACATAAGGCAATTCTTTAAAAATCTCCTCCACAGGAATTATAATATCCTGCAATTTGCCATCCTTTACCATCTGCTCTATTTCATCGAGTTTATAGCTGTTCTCCATATAAAAATCTCCGGTTTTTGTCCTTAAAAGACTTTTCATGGCTGCCTTACACCCCAGTTTTTCTCCTATATCCTTACATAATGTTCTTATGTATGTTCCCTTGGAGCAGTCTACCAGAATGCTTATCTCTCTCTCGGCTGCATTTATATTTTTAATTTCTATATTATGAATTGTTATTTCACAAGGCTTTCTTTCTACAACCTTACCTTCTCTGGCAAGCTCATAAAGTCTTTTTCCGCCAATCCTCTTAGCCGAGTACATAGGAGGGGTTTGAAGCTGAGTGCCCGAAAAGCCCTTTATAATACCTGATACATAATCGTAAGAAAGGGTTTCCTCATACCATCTGTCATCAAAATCAGTACGGCTTGTTATCTCTCCTGTGGTATCCTCCGTGTCTGTAGCTATGCCAAGCTTCATGACTGCAAGGTATTGTTTTGTGTGATCCGTAAGCAGCTCACAAAGCTTTGTAGCCTTACCTACACACATAGGCAGCACACCTTCGGCTGCAGGATCTAAAGTGCCTGTATGTCCGATTTTGCGCTGCCTAAGAATGCCCGAAAGTCTGGAAACCGCATCTCTTGAAGTATATCCTGTTTCCTTGTATACATTTATGACTCCATTTATCATTAGATATATCCCTTTGTGCGTAATTGAAATTCTAATTGTTTTGTAATATTGTTGATTACATCGTGCACGGTACCTCCAAGCACGGTGCAGCCTGCAGCCATCTTATGACCACCGCCGCCTAATGAAGCGGCTATTTTGCTCAAATCAATGTCCTCAACAGTGGATCTCATACTTACCTTAAAGGAATGAGGCTCTTTTTCATGTACAAAAAGAGCTATCTTTACTCCTTCCGTAAGTCTTAGCTGGTCAATAATTCCGCCCAGGTCATTGTCGCCTACTCCATAAAAATGTAAATCTTTTAAGGTAAGATAGGTAACTATTCCTACACCGTTCCATAAAAGCATGCTTTCCATCAGACATCTTCCGAGTACCTGATTTTGCTTATAAGTTTTGGCATAGAAATTATGGTCTATGAGTTCCGGGAAGTTTATCCCCTTTTCCATAAGCTCCCCTGCAACCTCCATAGTTCTTTTTGAGGTTGATTTATGATGAAATACACCTGTATCGTGTATAATTCCCGTATAAAGACAGGATGCTGTTTCTTCCGTAATAAGTTCCGTGTCCATCATTTCAAATATAAGCTCACAGGTAGAACTCAAAGACGGAATAATGTAGTTTAAATCCGCTATTCCCACACTTGTAATATGGTGGTCTATACATACTGTCTGCTTTGCCTGCTTAAACATCTCTCCGGAAAAGCCTATTCTGTTTACATCTCCACAGTCAACCATGAAAAAAATGTCATATTTTTCATCCGTTGCCTCATTTTTAACAGCCTGAGAATTAGGCAGGCATAAAAATTCCGAGTTAATCGGCTCTAAAAAAACATCCGCCTCTTTTCCTGAATTTTTTATATAATTGTACAAAGCCAAAGAAGAGCCGGTACAATCTCCGTCAGGGTTTACATGACCTGCTATTGCAATCTTCTCCTTGCCTTTGATTAAATCTAAGATATGCGGCAATCCATAATTTCCTACGAACATTGTACATCCTCCTTTCTATTCTTCGCCTGTTTCCTCAGCAATATCCGCTTCTGTGCCGTCTTCATTATCACTATTGATTTTGTTCATAATCTCCGCCATGCGTACACCGTACTCTATGGAAGTATCCAGATGAAATCTAAGCTCCGGCGTATTTCTGAGATTTATGCTCCTTGCAAGTTCACGCCTCAAATACGGCATTGCACTTTTCAGTCCGTCAAGAGTATCTTTTTGCTTCTTTTCATCTCCAAGCACGCTTATATATACCTTTGCCGTTTTAAGGTCGGGAGCAACCTCTACATCCGTGACGGAAGTCAGAGAGCTTACGCGAGGATCTTTAATCCCCATGCGTATAAGCTCTCCCAAAGCTCTTTGAACTTCGGCATTTATCCTAACATTTTTAATACTGTTTTTACGCATCTTAACTCCTTGGAACTTCTACCATCTGGTAAAGTTCAACCTTGTCCTCTTCCTTAACATCGTTAAATTTTTCAAATACAAGACCGCATTCATAGCCCGTATTGACCTCTTTAACATCATCCTTAAACCTCTTTAAAGAAGCAAGATTTCCTTCAAATATAAGCTCCTTATCTCTTGTAATTCTAGCCTTACAGCCGCGTACTATCTTTCCGTCAAGCACATAAGAACCTGCTATGTTGCCTATGCCGGATGCCTTAAATACCTGTCTTATTTCCGCATGACCTATAACTTTTTCTTCATATATAGGTTCAAGCATTCCCTTCATTGCAGACTCCACATCGGATATAATATTGTAAATAATCTTGTAAAGTCTTACATCCACCTTTTCTCTCTCGGCGGTATCCTTGGCAACAGCATCTATTCTTACATTGAAACCTATAACAATTGCATTTGAGGCACTTGCAAGAGAGATATCCGACTCATTGATTGCTCCTACTGCTCCATGAATTACTCTTATTGCAACCTCCTCATTGTTAAGCTTTATAAGACTTTGCTTAACCGCCTCAACAGATCCTTGTACATCAGCCTTGATAATTACATTAAGCTCTTTTACATTTCCGGCTTTAATCTGGTCAAAGAGTCCGTCAAGCGAAAGCTTCTTCCTGCTTTCATCTATAAGCCTTGCTTTATCCTGTGCTATATAGGTTTCAGCCGCTGCCCTGGCTTCTTTATCATCCTTGAAATGAAGCATGGTATCTCCCGAATTCGGAACACCGTTAAGACCGAGTATTTCTACCGGTATGGAAGGACCTGCGGAAGTTACATTGTTGCCCTTGTCATCTATCATAGCTCTTACCTTACCGAAGGATGATCCTATGGAAATGCTGTCGCCTACGCGAAGAGTTCCTTTCTGTACAAGAACAGTAGCTACCGAGCCTCTTCCCTTATCAAGACTTGCCTCTATAACTATTCCTCTTGCATCCCTGTTCGGATTTGCCTTGTATTCAGCCACATCCGCAGTAAGCAGCACCATTTCGAGCAGATTTTCTATACCCTCTTTGGAGTGTGCCGAAACCGGAGCAAATATAGTTGAACCGCCCCAGTCCTCAGGTATAAGCTCATACTCTGTAAGTTCCTGTTTAACCTTGTCTATATTGGCACTCGGCTTATCTATCTTGTTTATTGCAACAATAATCTCTATTCCGGCTGCCTTAGCGTGATTTATAGCCTCTACCGTCTGAGGCATAACTCCGTCATCAGCCGCAACTACGAGTATAGCGATATCCGTTGACTTGGCACCGCGCATACGCATAGCTGTAAAAGCTTCGTGTCCCGGTGTATCAAGAAATGTAATTTTGCGTCCGTTGATACTCACTACGGAAGCACCTATGCTCTGTGTAATACCGCCCGCCTCACGACTGGTAACATTGGTAGAGCGGATTGCGTCCAGAAGAGATGTCTTACCATGGTCAACATGTCCCATAACACAGACAACAGGAGGTCTTTTTTCCATAAGCGACTCGTCCTCTTCGTCCTCTTTAAGCAGTTCTGCAACCAAATCCACCTGTTCTTCAAGCTCACAGATTATATTGTACTCAAGCGCTATCTCTTCAGCTTCCTCAAAAGATATATCCTGTGTTACGGTGTACATCTTTCCCTGAAGGAAAAGCTTTTTGATAATTGCGGAAGGCTGTACCTTCATCTTATCCGCAAGTTCCTTTATAGTAAGCGTTTCAGGAAGAGTGATGTTTTTAATCATCTCTTCTTCAGCAGGCTTAGCTACAACATCAGGCTTAATAAATGCGCCCTTTCTGTTAGGGTCTTTCTTTTTTCTGTGTGCCGTGTTGTCGTCTTCATCTATATTGGCAAGAACTTTATTCTTATCAAAGCGCTTTCCGAGATTTTTCTCAGCTCTTTCCCTCTCTTTTGCCTTCTCTCTCTCACGCTCTTTCTCTCTATCACGGTTTCCTGTCTTGGTTACTATGCGCTCTTCCGAGGCTGCACCTGCCTGCGCACCTCTAGGCTGCCCTCCTCTTGACGGTGTGCCTCTTCCGGCGGAAGCATTGCCGCTGCGTTCAGCCGTGCTGCCCTGTCTTTTAAAATTGCCGCCGCTACCGTCTTTATCTTTGTTAAACGGCCTGTCAGATTTTTGAGTTTGAGGCTTATCGGAGTTCTGATTTCTGCCTCCTCTGAAGCCATCTGTGCTTCTTGGCTGACTGTCGCCCTGTCTTGGACGATTTTCCCTGTTGCCGGAAGTCTTTTCAAATTTGTCGCCATGTCCCTGTCTTTGTCCTGAGGCTCTATCTCCCTGTCTTTCCTGTCTGTTCTGTGAGCCGCCCTGCTTTGAAGGCTTGTCGGAATTAAGAGCCGCCGCCTGAATTGCTTTCTTTTTTGCAAATGCAATGGCAGCTTCCTCCGGTGTGAGTGCAGGTTTTTCAGGCACAACCTTAACAGGCTCGACATTTACAGACTCAGCCACATCTTTTTTGCTCTCTTGAGTATCGGAAACCGCTTCAGGCTGTTTTACCTCTTTAGCCTTAACTTCCGTATCCTTCTTAGGCACTTTTACCGCCTTTTCTTCATCCTGCTTAACAGTTTCCTCTATATTTCTCTTTGCCTTTCTTTCGGCAGCTTCGCGTACTTCAGGCGGTCTGCCGTCAAAAGTCTGCTTCATTGGCTTCGGAGAAGAAGCCGTTTTAACCTTTTTAGGTTTGGCTTCAGCCTTTGGCGGAGTTTTTGCCTTTTTTACAGTATCAGGCGCAAACTTCATTCTTACGGCATTTTCTTCTTCGTCCCCCAAAAGGCTGTTCATGTTTTTAACATTGGAATAGCCGTTCTCATGAAGAAAATCAACAAGTTCCTTACTCTTTAAGTTTACTTCCTTTGCCAGCTCACTTACTTTAATTTTAGACATTTTATCGCCTTTCTCATCTAATATCTAGTTCAATATTTTCAAGATAGCTTTTGAAAATCCATCATCAAGGACTGCCATTGATGCTTTCATAGCAGAGCCCGTTGCATTTCCAAGTTCTTCTTTTGTTTTATAAAATCTTATAGGTACTTTGTGGTGTGTACACCTGTCCGTAAATTTTTTCTTTGTATTATCTGAAGCGTCCAGAGCCACAATAACAAGTTTTGCCTTTTTACCGTATATGGCATTTTCGGTAAGAAACTCTCCCGTCATCAGTTTTCCCGCCTTTTTCGCAAGCCCCAGATACGCCAACACTTTATCCATAGCTAACAATCTCCCAATGAAGTAAGTTCATCTGTAAGCCTGTCATATATTTCGGAAGATATGGACATTTTAAATGAACGCTCCAAAGCGCCTTTCTTTTTGAGATTTTTAAAGCACTCCGGATTTCTGCATATATATGCGCCCCTGCCGTTTTTTCTTCCTGTAAGGTCAAGCTCTATGTCATTTTCATTTACTTTTACAATTCTTATAAGCGATTTTTTACTGCCGACATCTCTGCACACAATACAGGTTCTTTGCGGAATATTCATCCATTACCTCATTATTCTGCTAAAATTTGTGATTCGCTCTTTATGTCAATTTTATAGCCTGTGAGTTTTGCCGCAAGTCTTGCATTCTGCCCTTCCTTGCCTATGGCAAGTGAAAGCTGGGAATCTGCAACTATTACCTTGGCTGTTTTTTCCTCCGGATTTGCTTCTACGGAAATTGCTCTTGCAGGGGATAGAGCATTCATAATAAATACTCGAGGATCCTCACTCCATACAACTATGTCTATCTTTTCCCCTCTAAGCTCGTCTACTACGGCCTCCACTCTTGAACGGTTTATACCTACGCAGGCACCTACCGCATCCACATCAGGATTGTTTGAGTAAACGGCAAGCTTTGTTCTCGAACCGGCTTCTCTGGATATACTCTTAATCTCAACCGTTCCGTCCTTTATTTCCGCCACTTCCGATTCAAAAAGTCTTTTCACAAGGTCCGGATGCGTTCTTGAAACGGTTATCTTAGGTCCTTTAGGAGTATCTTTAACTTCTACGACATACAGCTTAATTCTCTCGGTAGACCTGAATCTCTCCGTCTTAACCTGTTCAGCCTCGGAAAGCAGCGCATCGGCTTTACCGAGATTTATACTTATATTTCCGCCGCTGTAACGCTGTACTATGCCTGTAACGATATCATGCTCCTTGGCAAAATACTGATTAAATAAAACCTTTCTTTCCTCTTCCCTTATTTTTTGTACAACTACCTGTTTTGCTTTCTGTGCGGCAATTCTTCCAAAGTTCTTAGGAGTAACTACGAAGTTGACCACCTCGCCCACCTCGGCATTCGGAAATGTAAGTCTTGCTTCGTCGATATTTACCTGAGTTATGGCATCCTCAACCTTTTCAACAACAGTTTTCTGTGAATATACGCTTACTTCTCCGGTTTCCCTGTTTACCGATACCTTGATATTGTCGGATTTTCCAAACTGGTCTTTGCAGGCAACGAGCAGCGAGTTCTCAACTGCTTCTAAGATTATTTCCTTGCTTATATCGTTTGTTTTTTCAAGCTGGTCAAGCGCTTCGATTAACTCTCTGCTGTTATCCGGTTGTTCTTTTTTTCTCATTTTCCAATTTTCCTCCACTGATTATTAAAAATCTATTGCCAGTCTTATCAAGGCTATATTTTTTCTCTCAAAGCTGTTTGTTACACCGCCCTCAAAGCCCAAAGTTACCGTAGTTTCATCATAGCTTTCCAATGTACCTGAAAATTCCTTCTGACCGTCTACCGCCTTATAAAGCTTAAGTTCCACCTCATCTCCGAGGCTTCTTTCAAAGTCCTTATCTTTTTTCAGTTGTCTGCCGAGTCCGGGAGAGCTTATCTCCAGTATGTAGGACTCCTCTATAAAATCCTCCTCATCAAGCAAATCGGAAAACTCACGACTTACCTTTTCACAATCATTGACTGAGAAACCGCCCTCCTTGTCTATGTATGCACGCAGAAACCAGTTCGAGCCTTCCCGCACAAACTCAACATCCACCAACTCATAGTTGTTCTTCTCTATGATGGGAAGAATGAGGCTTTCAGCCCGTTTTTCATAATTTTCCTTTTTACCCATATAACTCCTTACTTAATCCAAAGCATACATTTGAGTATTATGCAAATATAGTTACTGTAAGCTGTCGCTTAATGTGTTTCAACTTAGAAAGAATTTCCATACAAAGAGCAGCCGGAGGCTTTTGACATAAAAAAAGCGAACCTCTAACGGTTCACCTCAAAAAAATAAATCCAAATAGCCTGTAGGGGAATCGAACCCCTGTTTCTGCCGTGAGAGGGCAGCGTCTTGACCCCTTGACCAACAGGCCTTAACAACTTGCGTCATTTACAACGAAGATTATTCTACACTATTCTAAAACAAAAGTCAACAGTTTATTTAATATTTTTTATTATTTTTTGCTGTTTTTATTATCCTCTCTTTTTTCAAGGTCGAAATTTATCCCCTCAAGATAGGGAATTGTCGAACCGCTGCTTAAGTCAAGATAAAATCCCTCTGTAAATTCCTCTCTCCTGATGCTCTTTCTGCCTCCGTTTACGGCTCTTTCCCAGTATCTTTTTATCTCTGTAAACGGCGCATAATAATATTCATCGGTATCGGAAAAGAAAATTATCATAAAAGCGATACCGCCCTGTGCTTCAAAGTCATTCATAAACTCTATCTGGTGTGCATGTATATTTTGGAGAGGAAAGGTCTGCTTGCTGCACTCCTTAGCGTCAAAACATACCGGTATACCCTGTACCGCTCCTATATAGTCCACCGTACTTTTGCTGTCAAAATAAGCAAGGGTTATCTGTCCTTTGTCATTTATACTTACCGGGGTTATGGGGGTAGGAATTTTCTGAACAAGCGCCAGCCCCTGCTCTCTGTATTTATCATTTGTCATATTTATAAGCGTTTCGAGCAGAGAACCCCTCAGTCCTCTTGTGTTCCACGACGGCATTTTTTATTAATCTCCATTTAATATACATTGTTTTCAGGTTTAAATATTTCAGTTACAGGACAGGGTAAGCCCAAGTTCATCCACAACTCTTTTCAGCACGGGAGGAAGCTCGGATTTCAAAAGTTTTCCGCTAAGATAACTGAAACTGCCCTCTATTTCAGGGAATTTTATTTCATAGGAATGTAAAAACTGGCTTGTAAGTCCCATTCTTCTATATAAAACATTGTCCGATTTTAATCCGTATTTTCCATCTCCCGCCACATTGTAGCCCAAGAATGCAAGATGCGCCCTTATCTGGTGGCTCTTGCCCGTTATAAGCCCTACTCTCAACAGACTGTGACCGTTATGTACACAAAGCGGCTCGTATGCGGTTTTTATATAGTCCGCACCCTCAGTTTTTTCCTTAAATATCTTAACAGTATTGTGACTTTCGCTTTTTTTAAGATATGCCTCGGCGGTAAAGGCTTCCGTTATCTCTCCCTTAACAAGAGTAAGATAATATTTGCTGAGTTTTCTCTCCTTTATAATTTCAGAGAGAAATCTAAGTCCTGAAAGTGTCTTTCCTGCAAGTATCAAGCCGCTTGTATTTCTATCCAGTCTGTTTACGACGGCAGGCTTAATCGTGGCAAGGTCAGCCTCACTCAAACTGCCCGATTTAATCAGGTAGTTTATAAGCCACTCATTCATGGACAAATCTCCCGCCTTTGCAATCTGCGAAAGCACATTTGCAGGCTTACAAAGCACCAGAATATCCCTGTCCTCGTATATTACTTCCGGCTCTTCAAAAGTCCATTTCAAATTTTTAAGCCTGTTGTAAACCGAATTTTCTTTATTTTCATCACCGACAGCAGTAAGGCTTCCGCCAAATTTTAAAACAGTTTCATCCGAAATAAAAAGTTTAATCTCGTCATCCTCTTTGAGTATCTCGTTTCCTGCCGCTTTCTTTCCGTTCAGAACTATATTTTTTTTACGAAGCATCTTGTATATGAAGCCGGAGGAAGCTTCTTTTAAAAATCTGAGCAGATATTTATCGAGTCTTCCTCCTGCATCCATACGATTTATTTTAAGCAAAACCATACAATCCCCATAGCCTCTCCATCTTATGGCAGGAACGGCAGTTCTATATATACTATTTTCCCATTTTTTACTTTTACAAAGCACAATGCTCCGTAATTCTGTTTAATAAGCTTTTTGACATATCCTACAGTACGAACTTTATAGCTGTCCGGAGTATTTGTATAGTCTTCTATCTTTACATCCGAAGCCAAATCGGCAGTATATACATCCGTTCCGATTGTAACTATATGGCCGTCAGAACCGTATCCGGTAGAGGAATGATATGTAACCTTTGATTTTGAAATACCCGTAATCATAATCATATCGTCAATCGTATCTTCCGTCTTCTTTGTAAGATAAGGCTCCATCTTTATCCTGAAAAAGTTTTCCAAGCCGACATAAAGTACAACTACATCATCATGAGCTGTCTTTTCCAAAACGGTATACAACTGGTCATAGGTTACGGCAGCCTTGCCATCTTCCTTAATAATCAACCGTACAAGCTGATTTTTATAGAAATAAAGACGATACTCATTTTTACCCATGGTTCCGAATGCAAACATAAGGTCCTTACCTTTCAGGTAATAGTCAAGCTGTATGGTTTCCCCGAAAAGTATCCAATGACTGAATACAGCGGTATTCTTAGTCAGCTCTTTCTGTTTGTTGTAATAATAATCCCGCACGGTATCAAGACGCTTTTTAAGCGTTTTTTCAGAAAACACCGTATGTTTTGCGGCAGTCTTTGCACTTGCCTTAACACTCCATACCGGCATGGCGGTTATGACAGAAACCAAAATCAAAAATATTAAACCCGACTTCAATGCTTTTTTAAACATAATAACCTCCTTTTGAGATAATATAATTTATACAACAAAATATCGCATACTTTCAGCAAGCCCGGATATAGACGAGAGTTCATCCGCCGTCGCCTCTCTTTCAGGAAAAGCCTTTATAAACTTGTCCAAATCCTCATATACCGTAAGTTTTTCATTGCGCCCCTGATTGTTTATGTGTTTATCTATATAAGCTTTTGCCGTATCCGTTTTTCTTTTACGGTCAATTTCTTTTTGATTTCCTGAAATATTCTTCATCTTAAATGCCAGAATTTTCCCGCTAAAAACTGCCAAAAGGTCAAAGTGCATTACATTTTCGGCAGAGGTAAATACAGGGGAATACAGCAGCAAGCCTTTGTTTTTAACCGCTTCTTCAGCAGACGAAAAATATCCCTTGTCCGGCTCTTTGAACGGAAGCAGTATAAAAAATGTCGCAGCGCTCCTTCCCACAGGAAGTATGAACAGCAGAGCAACTACCGAAAATATGTTTTTTGCCTCCATCTTATTCAGCAGAAGCCCGATAACAAATATGGATAAGCCTGAAAGAATATTTATAAATATATTAAGTAAAAGCCTGTTTTTTCTATATGTAAGATAGCCTTTTTCAAATTTATTTTTCTTCTTCATAATGACAGTATTCTCCATATTTCAACTCATAAATTTCTTCAGGGCTCAGTTCTCTCGCCTTTCCTAAAGGGAGCAGTTCGTCAAGCACAAGACTGCCCATAGACAGTCGTTTAAGATATAAAACCTCTTTGCCCACAGCCTTAAACATTCGTTTTACCTGATGAAACTTTCCCTCCGAGATAGTAACAAGAGCTGCATTTGCACCTGCTTTTTCACTCTCACATACCTTCAGAACTGCGGGCTTTGCCGTAAAATCATCCAATACAAGCCCCGCCTTAAAGGCAGCTATGTCGGAGTCCTCCACCTCTCTGTCAAGCTCCGCATAGTAAACCTTGTCCACATGATTTTTAGGGGAGAGCAGTTTGTGGTTCAGTTCTCCGTCATTGGTAATAAGCAGAAGCCCTTCCGTGTCCTTATCAAGTCTGCCGACAGGAGAAAGTTCATCGAATCTAGGACAAAAAATACCGTTTTCTCTCAGCACATCCATAACAGTTTTTGTGCCTCCTTTTTCGGTGGATGTAATAACATCCTGAGGCTTATTTAACATATAAT